>CAZSKV010000315.1:0-6400 GCA_964607495.1 uncultured candidatus Brocadiaceae bacterium | reverse complement strand
ACTGCCGCGCTCGCGGCGCTCCTGGACCTCCCGATCGCGGCCGAGTTGAGCACCCGGAGCGAGGCCGGCCGCGCGCTGGACCAGGCCGGGGCCGGGATCGCCGAGTACAGGACGTTGCGCCGCGATCACTCCGTCAGCGAGCGGCGGCTCGCCGAACTGCGGCTGCACCGCCTGCGCCGTTTCCTGACGCCTGCCGAAGAGGCCGAGGCGGAGCAGGCCGAGGCCAAGGTCGCGCAGTCGCGTCGCCGGCGCGAGGAACTCGCGGTCGAGATCCTCGGCGAGATTGCGCGGGCGGAGCGCCTGCATCCCGGACGGCCCGGGGTGCACGAGCTGGAGCTCGAATTCACGCTCGAGCAGTGGCGCGAGGCGGAGAACCTCTGCGGCGAGGCGCGGAGCGGCGCTGCGCGGGCCGAGGCCCGCGCGCTGGCCGAGTTCCGCCGTGCGCGCGTGCTGCAGCTCGACCGGACCGGCGACCACGCGAGCGAGCTCCGGGGCGAAGGTGAACTCCGCCTGCGAGTGGCGCCGCCCGCCGCGGAACTGCACCTGTTCCGCTACGAGTCCACGGCGCGCTTCCAGCCCGGGGTCACGGCTCGCCTCGTACCCGTGCCCTGGCGCGCGCGAGGCGACGAACTCCCGCTCAGCCCGGGTGCCCTCGCGTTGCGCGTCGTGCGCGGGGCTGACCCGGTCGGCGCGGACGCGGTGCTCGTGACCCTGCAAGGAGCACCAGTCGCCGACGCCGCTGCAGCGCGTGTGTTGGCCGAACGCGGTGGCATCGTCGCCGAGGTCTGGCAGGAGGGCGCACGCAGGGAACTCGTGCTGCCGCCCGGGTTGAGCACGCGGGCCACCGGCGCAGCGTTGCTCGTCGGCCCGCTGTCGCGCCTCGAGGGACCCCATGCCGCGCGACGACTGCCACGGGGCGACTACCTGCTGCTCGCGCGGCATCCAGGCCTGGGCACGCTGCGGCACTTCACCCCGATCGAAGCCGACAAGGTGCGCGATGTGTTGCTCGAACTCCCTGCGATCGACCTTGCGCCCCCGGGCTTCGTGCCGGTCGCCGTCGAGCAGGGCAGCTCGCGCTTCGAGCAGGTGTGGCTGCAGGAGCACGAGGTCACGATCGCGGACTACCTCGAGTTCCTGAACGACCCGGAGACCCGCAAGGAACTCATCGCCGCGCCGCGTCTGATCAGGGTGCCCCGCTCGGCCCAGGACACCGGCGGATCCGGCTACCTCGTGCGCCTTGCCGACGGCAGCCTGGGCCTGCCGCCGACCTGGCACCCCGGATTCCCGGTCCTCGGCATCTCCTGGCGCGACGCCCGTGCCTACTGCCAGTGGTACGACCGCCGCCAGCGGCAAGCTGGTTCGGTGTTGACCTTCGACCTGCCGGAGGTGCGCGAGCTCGAAGAGGCCTCGCGCTCGCCGGGGTTCTATGTGTACGGCGACCACTTCCGACCGAAGTGGATCAAGAGCAACTGGTCGCGTGAGCGCGCGATGGTCGAGCCGGTCCTGACCTTCCCCTTCGACGAGTCGCCTAGCGGACTCTTCGACCTTGCGGGCAGTGTCTGCGAGATGACGACCCGGGTGTTCGGCTCGGAGGCGAGCGGTGAACGGGTCGCACTCGGCGGTTCGTGGGCGATCGCGGACCCGGACTGGTTCCGGACCAACTACTGGTCCGGAGTGGGGGAGGAGGTGCCGACCGACATCGCCGGTTTCCGGCTCGTGGCGCGCCGCCGCTGACGCTGCTGGCAGCCTCTGGAATCTCAGGCGATGAGGGTGTCGATTGCCGGCTTCTCGCTCCCGGCTCCGATCGACTGCGGACGCAGGGACTCCGAGAGCACCGACCATGCACGAGCAATCCGACACTCCTGCACCAGCCGAACCCGCGGACGAGACCCGGCGCGACGCTGCCTCGAAGCTCAGCAACGCCGTGATGGCTGCCGGTCTCGTCGCCGGCTACAGCGCCTTCGCGGCGCTCGCACTGCGCTTCCTCTACCCGAGCCGGCCGCTGGCGAAGGCATGGCTCTTCGTCGCGCAGGTCGAGGCGGTTGCGCCGGGCGGCTCGCTGGCGTTCCGCACACCGGGCGGCGAACGGGTGAACATCGCCCGCCGCGGCAACTCGGGCACGGTCGCCGACTTCATCGCCCTCTCGAGCACCTGCCCGCACCTCGGCTGCCAGGTGCACTGGGAAGCCCAGAACAACCGCTTCTTCTGCCCGTGCCACAACGGCATCTTCGACCCCGGGGGCAAGGCCACGGCCGGTCCTCCGGCCGACGCAGGTCAGTCCCTGCCACGCTATCCCCTGAAGGTCGAAGGCGGCCTGCTCTACCTCGAGGCGGTGACCGAGACACTGGCCAGCAGCTACGAGTACGACGAGGCTGCGCCGCGCGGTCCCGGGCACGACCCCTGCCTCGCGCAGCGCCGGCGGCAGGAGAGCTGCTGATGGGCGCGTTGGCCAGGTGGTTCCTCGAGCGGGTTCCGATCGACGGCGACAAGCTGCGGGAGCTGACCAACGAACCGGTGCCGAACCACCTCAAGCGCTGGTGGTTCTGCCTCGGCGGCACGCCCGCCTACCTCTTCGTCGTGCAGATCGTGACCGGCATCCTGCTCGCCTTCTACTACCAGGGCAGCGCCGCGGGCGCCTACGAGTCGGTGCGCTACATCTCCGAGGAGGCGAGCTACGGCTGGTACTTCCGCAGCCTGCACAAGTGGGCCGCGACGTTGATGATCGCGACGATGATCCTGCACCAGATGCGGGTCTACTTCACCGGCGCCTACCGCAAGCCGCGCGAGATCAACTGGATGGTCGGCATGTGCCTGCTGGTGACGGTGCTGATGACCGGCTTCACCGGCTACAGCCTCGTCTACGAGCAGCTCTCGTTCTGGGGCGCGACCGTCGGCGCCAACATCACCGACAGCATCCCGGTGGTCGGCAAGTACATGAAGGAGCTGCTGCTCGCGGGTGAGGCCTACAACGCGCGCACGCTCTCGCGCTTCTATGTGCTGCACGCGGCGGTGCTGCCGGCGGCGACCGTCGCGCTGCTGTTCCTGCACATCACGCTGATCCGGCTGCAGGGCATCAGCGAGCTGCGATTCGAGGACGAGCCCAAGACCGCGCCGAAGTACTTCAACTTCTTCCCCGACCACCTCTGCACCGAGTTGATCCTCGGTCTCGTGCTGATGATCGTGCTCTCGGTGCTCGCGACCGTGCTGCCGGCCACGATGGGACCGCGCGCGGATCCGCTGACCACCCCCGAGGTCATCAAGCCGGAGTGGTTCTTCTACGTGACGTTCCGCTGGCTCAAGCTCTTCTCGACGACCATCGCCGTGCTGAGCATGGGGTTCATCACGTTCGTGTTCTTCCTCTGGCCCCTGATCGACGCCTGGGTGCGCAAGCGCTGGCCCCGGTCGGAGTTCAGCGTCTGGGTCGGGATCGCCGGCGCGCTGGCGATCATCGGCCTGACGGTCTGGGAAGGCATCGTCGAGCACTGAGAGTCCGGCCAGCGAGACAGCAGAACAAGCAAGCCTATGAGTCTGAAAACGAAACAGTGGGTCATCGGCATCCTCGGCATCGCGTTCCTGATGTCGCTGGTGCTCGTCCAGTACCTCGAGGTGTCGCGGCGCGCCGCCGAGTCGGGCCTCGGCAAGAAGAAGATCCACGTGCCGTCGAGCTCGGAGCGCTGCGTCCGCTGCCACGAGATGGGCAACCCCGGCGTGGTCGCGCACTGGCGCGATTCGACGCATGCCGAGAAAGGAGTCGGCTGCTTCGAGTGCCACGAGGCGCAGGAAGGCGACGTCGACGCCTACATGCACGAGGGCTACCTGATCGCGGCGGTCGTGACGCCGCGTGACTGCGCGCGTTGCCACGGCGAGGTCGCCAAGGAGTTCGAGCGCAGCCACCACGCCGCCGGTGGCAACATCCTGGCCTCGCTCGACAACTACCTCGCGGAAGTCGTCGAGGGCGCGCGCGTGCCGTTCAACCCGCACGCGCCCACCGTCGGCCGGCCCGAGATCCAGAAGGTCAACGGCCTCGCGAGCGCCGCGCTCGGCTGCCAGCAGTGCCATGGCTCGAAGATCGCGCTGGTCGCAACCGACGGCAGCAGGATCACGGTCGACGACCTGAAGCCCGGGCCCGACGGCAAGCCGACCAATCTCGACGCGGTCGGCAAGGTCAGCAAGAACCAGCATGGCCGGCCGCTCTTCGACACCGGCACTTGGCCGAACACCGGCATCGGCCGGCTGAACCTCGACGGCTCGCGCGGTTCGTGCACCGCCTGCCACAGCCGGCACGACTTCTCGCCGCGGCGCGCGCGCCAACCCGAGAACTGCGGCAAGTGCCACCTCGGCCCCGACCATCCCCAGAAGGAGATCTTCGAGGAGAGCAAGCACGGCGTGGCCTACCGCGACCTGCGCGAGAAGATGAACCTCGACGCCGAGGAATGGGTGCTCGGCGGGGACTACGCCCAGGCGCCGACCTGCGCCACCTGCCACATGTCCGGCCACAGCAAGAACGGCGGCCGGATCACGCACGACGTCGGCGAACGGATCTCGTGGACCAACCGGCCGCCGATCAGTGCCGTGCTCGACACCGACGTGAACCACAAGATCGTGACCGAGTCCGATCCCGAGAAGCGGCGAGCGCTCACGCACGACACCTGGCAGCGCAAGCGCGAGCGCATGCAGGCCGTGTGCGCGAACTGCCACACGAAGGACTACGTGACCAGCTTCTATCGCCAGTACGACGACCTCGTCGTGCTCTACAACGAGAAGTTCGCCAAGCCCGGCAAGGCGATCGTCGACGCGCTGCGCCAGCAGAAGCTTCTCACGCCGCGCGATTTCGACGAGGAGATCGAGTGGACGTGGTACTACCTCTGGCACCACGAAGGCCGGCGCGCGCGCCATGGCGCGGCGATGATGGCGCCCGACTACACGCACTGGCACGGCATGTTCGAGGTCGCCGAGCGCTTCTACATGGGCCTGATCCCGCAGGCGCGGGAGCTCGTCGCCCACGCGGCAGAGGCGGGCAAGACCGCCGAGGCCAAGGCCGTCGAGGCGGTGATCGAGGGAATCCTGGCCAGGCCCGAGCACCAGGGCAACGTGCTGCCCGTGCCCAAGAAGCAGTGAGGAGGATGCGCTGATGACCGTCGATCGCAGAGGATTCCTGACCTCGCTGGCGGCGACTCCGGCGGTCGCGGCCTTCTCGCCGCGCGACCAGGAGGCGGCGCTCGCGATCGCCTGCGCGCAGACCGCACCCGCGCCCGCTGACCTGCGCTGGGACAAGGCGCCGTGCCGCTTCTGTGGCGTCGGTTGCGGCGTCGAGGTCGGCACGGCCGCCGGCAAGGTCATGGCCGTGCGTGGCGACGCGAGCAGCCCCGTGAACAAGGGCCTGCTCTGCGTGAAGGGCTACCACCTGCCCGCGATCCTCTACGGCGAGGACCGCCTGCTCTACCCGCAGCGGCGCAAGGCCGACGGCTCGGGCTTCGAACGCATCACCTGGCAGGAGGCGATCGAACTGATCGCCAGCCGTTTCGGCGCGGTGCTGGAGCAGCACGGGCCCGAGGCCGTGGCGATGTACGGCTCCGGGCAGTGGACCGTGCACGATGGCTACGCGGCGTTGAAATGGGTCAAGGCCGGCATGCGCAGCGGCAATCTCGACCCCAACGCCCGCCTGTGCATGGCCTCGGCCGTGATGGGCTTCATGACCCAGTTCCAGTCCGACGAGCCGATGGGCTGCTACGACGACCTCGAGGCTGCCGACGACTTCGTGCTCTGGGGCAACAACATGGCCGAGATGCACCCGGTGCTCTTCAGCCGCATGCTCGAGCGAAAGCGGCAGAGTCCCACGACGCGCATCATCGACCTCGCGACGCGGCGCACGGCCACCTCCGACTACGCCGACCTCTACGTCGAGTTCAGGCCGGGCACCGACCTCGCGCTCGCGAACGGCATCCTGCACCTGCTCGTGGCCAAGGGCCGGATCGACACGGCCTTCCTCGAGGAGAACGTCGTGTTCAAGCGCGGTACCGAGAGCCTCGAGGAGATCGGCTACGGCGTCTCCGGCAAGCAGAACGATGTGTACGACTTCGCGGACAAGCCGAAGGACTCGAGCTTCGCCGAGCTCCAGGCGTTCCTCGCCGAGTACACCCCGCAGCGGGTGTCCGAACTCTCGGGCGTGCCGGTCGCCCAGATCGAGGCGCTCGCGGAGATCTACGGTGACCGGCGCCGCGGCACGGTCAGCCTCTGGTGCATGGGCGTCAACCAGCACGTGCGCGGCACCTGGATGAACAACCTGATCACGGACCTGCACCTGATCACCGGCAAGATCTCGCGGCCCGGCAACAACCCGTTCTCGCTGACCGGTCAACCCTCGGCGTGTGGCACGGCCCGCGAAGTCGGCACGCTCGCG
>CAZSKV010000314.1:0-5434 GCA_964607495.1 uncultured candidatus Brocadiaceae bacterium | reverse complement strand
GGCCTGCAGGCCCGGCGCCAGATCGCCGAGATGGCGCTGCGCGACCAGCAGCCGGTGCCCCGGCTGCTGCAGGAAGGCGACCGCCTGGCCGGGATCCTGGATCGCACGCACGCTGGGAGCGAAGTGGAACACGAGGCTGGGCAAGGGCTCACGATAGACCGCGAGCACATCGCCAGCGTGCACGACTTCGGGGAGCTCGCGCAGCAGCGCGCGCACGAGGCTGTGTTCGGCGATCGCGGGCAGCACCCGCGCGCCGAGCAGCGTGATCGCGAACAACGCCCCCGCGGCCGCCGCGAACAGCGCCGCGGCGGGCCGGCCCGCCTGAAGCGCGGCGCCCGCGCGCCAGTGTCCGAGCGCGAGGCAGAGACCGGCGACCGCCATGGCCACGGCCGCGCCGGGCATCCCGAGCGCGAACAGCGGCAGCGCGAGCGCGGCCACGAGGCAGCCGGTGCCGCGCAGGAGCCAGCACGCGGCCCGCGTCCAGGCCGGCGAGGGCGCGGCCGCGCGTTCGGCGCCTTGCACCGCGAGGATCGCGAGGGCCGGGAAGCACGGCAGCACATAGTGCGCGAGCTTGCTCGCGGGCAGGGTGAATGCGAGCAGGGTGCCGGCGACCCAGAGCCACAACACGCGCGGGCCGCGGGCGAGCAGCAGCCACGGCGTCCACGGCAGGAAGGCGATGGGCGTCACCAACGGGAAGAACAGCCACCAGAGCGGGCCCGTGCCACCGTGGCCCTCGAACGGCGTCAGGCTGCGGGCGACGACGTGCTTGCCGATCCCCACGCTCAGGAAGCGACCCTGGCTCTCGACGAGCGCCGGGATGCCCCAGGCCAGCACGATGGCCGCCGCCAGCAGCACGCCACGCAGCAGCCACGACCAGCCGACGCGCCGGCCCGCGCACGCGAGCGCCACGGCCAGCGCCAACGGGCCGACCAGGGCCGGCGGGCCCTTGGTCAGGAACGCGAGCGCCAGGCCCAGCCAGAGTTGCAGGAAGCGGCCGCCGCGGATCTGGGCCTGTGCGACCAGGGTCGTGCACAGGCAGAGCAGCGCATCGGCCGTGGCCGCGTGCGCCATGCCGAAGCCGAGCACCGTCGTCGGCAGGATCATGGCCGCGATCCGCGCCCCGGCGGCGCTGGTGCCGAAGTGCCGCGCCAGGTCGGCGACGAGCGGCGCCGTGCCGGCGATGGCCAGCGCCGAGGGCAGCCGGGCCGCGAACGCGTGCTCGCCGCAGACCAGCATCGCGAGCGCTTGCAGCCAGTAGACCAGGATCGGCTTGTCGAGGCGCTCCTCGTTCGCGAAGTGCGGCACGCACCAGCTCTCGCCGTGCAGCATCCCGCGGGCAGCGGCCGCGAAGCGCGGCTCGTCGACGTCGACGAGTTCACAGGCGGCGCTCCCGGCGAGGCAGGGCACGAGGGCGAGCAGGAAGAGCCCCAGCCCCTCGAGTCCGCGCCAGTGCCTCATGCGCGGGCGTTCCGGCGGCCGTGCATCTGCAGGAGTGCGAACAGCAGCAGCGGGCTGATCCAGAGCAGCAGGTACCCGGTCTGCGCCGGCTGGTAGGGTACGGCCGCGAGCAGCACGAGCAGCAACGCCGCGAGCCCGATGGCCACACGGCAGCGGAATTCTTCGCGCTCGATCCCGCGCGGCAGCACGCACGGCAGCCGGCCGACGAGCGGGGTCACGAGCAGCGCGATCGCGAATCCGCCCACGACGTCAGCCGGCCAGTGCCGCAGGTGCAGGACCCGCGCGCTGCTGCCGGCGAGCACGAGGCCGAGCCCCGGCCAGAACCAGCGACTCTGCCGCGGCAGCGTGAGCCACCAGGCTGCGAGCGCGGCGGCATGGCCCGAGGGCCACGAAGTCGCGTCGGCGTCGAACGGGCGCTCGCGCTCGACCACGTACTTCAGCACGTTCACGAGCAGGGCCGTGCCCGCGGTCGCGAGCAGCGCGTGCTGCGTGCGCGCTGCCGCGGGCGCGAGCACGAGCTGCAGCGCGATCAGGTGCGCGATCAGGTAGCCGTATCCGAGTTCGGCCAGCGCCCACACGACGCGCGCCGAGGCGGTCTGCTTGCCCGGCTGCACGAGCGCCGCGAGCCAGGCGCGCAGCGACTCGCCGTGCGGACCCTGCTCGAGCCGCCACAGGCCGAGGCTGGCACCGAGCAGGGCGAATCCGGCGATCCATGAGTAGCGCATCGTGGCAACCTGGGGTCGGACAAGGCGGCACCATATGCTGCCCCGCCGCTATGCGCTGGCTCAAGGTCGCTGCGACGCTTTCACCGCTCGCCGTGCTGGCGTGCCTGGCCTACTGCGTGCTCGACGGCGGCAAGCCCGGGCCGCAGCTCGTGCCGGCGCCGGCCGGCCGGCCGCGGCCGCAGGGGGACCTCTACGTGAGCGCGGTGCCCGAGCCGCGCTCGATCAATCCGTATGCGACTCTCGACGTCGTCGGCCGGCGCCTCGTGCTGCGCTACACGCACGACACGCTGCTCGAACTCGCGCCCGAGGACGCACGCCTGCGGCCGGCACTGGCCGAGGTCCTGGGTTCCTCGGCGGACGGGCTCGAGCACGAGCTGCGGTTGCGTGACGACCTGCGCTTCGCGGACGGGTCGCCGCTGACGCTCGAGGACGTCGCGTTCACGCTCGAGACCGTGCAGAACCCTGGCGTCGCGATGTCGGACCTGCGCGACGTGCTCGAGAACGTGCGCGAGTGCGTGGCCATCGATGCGCGGCGCTTCCGCATCCGCTGCAAGCAGGCGCTCTTCTCCGGCCTGGCCGAGATCGGTTGCACCTGGCGCGTCGCCAGCAAGCGCCACTTCCTCGCCGAGGTCGCGCGCCGCGCGCGGGCCGCCGGCGAGATGCCGCCGGCACCGCAGAGCCCGGAGTTCGGCCGCTGGCTGAGCCGGATCGACGAGCCGGGCCCGGGCAGCGGACCCTACCAGCTGCGCAGCGGCGACTGGCGGCGCGGGCGCGAGCTGACCCTCGTGCGCAATCCGCATTCGTGGCGCTACGCCGCGCAACCCGAGTGCTGGAACCTCGACGGCCACCGCCTGCGCTTCCTCGGCGACAACGCCCCGGTCCTGCACGAGCTGCGCTTCGCGCGCGTCGACTGGTACGCGCAGAGCGACGGCAAGCAACTGCTCGCCGAGCACGCGGAGCTCGCGCGCGAGTACCGGCTCTGCGTCTACGACAAGCTCAGCGACGGGCACCTGATGCTGGCCTGGAACTGCCGGCGGCCCGAGCTCGCGGCCCCGGCGACGCGCCGCGCGCTGACGATGCTCTGCGACCGCGAATTCCTCGCGCGCGAGATCCTCGGCGGCCAGGCGCGCGTGGCCGCCGGCTGGTTCCGGCCGGGCACCAGCGCCTACCCCGCGGACCTCGCGCCACATCCCTTCGCGCCGGAGCAGGCCCGGCAGCTGCTCGACGGCGTCACGCCGCGGCTCGCGCGCCTCGAGGTGCTCTTCGACCCGATGCTGCCGATCGCGCGGCAGATGCTCGAGAGCTCGGTCGCGCACTTCGCGCGCGCCGGCGTCGCGCTGGTGCCGCAGCCGCTCGAGTCGAAGGCCCTGCAGGAGCGGCTGGCCGGCGGCGAGTTCGCCGGGGCGTTTCTCGTGGTCCAGCACGCGGCCTGGATCGACCCCGGCTCGTGGTTCCTGAGCAGCGCCGGCGCCGAGCAAGGCCGCAACGTCATGGGCTACGCCAACGCCGAGGTCGACAGGGTGCTGACCGCCGCGCGCTTCGAGCCCGACGCGGCGCGCCGCGACGCCCTCTGGTTGCGGTTCCAGCAGCTCCTGCACGCCGACCAGCCGGTCTCGCTGCTCGCGCACCCGCGGTCGAGCGTGCTGCTGCACCGCCGTTTCGAGGCGGCGGACCCGGGGCTGCTCGGCCTCGTGCCCGAGCGCTGGTGGGTCGCCCCGGAACGCCGCCGCTACTGAGGGGCCGGCGGCTCGCGCTCGCCGAACACGCCCTCCCACCTGGCGATCACCGCGCTCGCGAGGCAGTTGCCGACCACGTTGGTCGCGGTGCGCGCCATGTCCATCAACGCATCCACGCCGAGGATCAGCGCGATGCCCTCGAGCGGCAGCTGGAAGCTCGCGAGCGTGCCGGCCAGCACCACCAGCGAGGCGCGCGGCACCGCGGCGATGCCCTTCGAGCTCAGCATCAGCGTCGCGACGATCAGCAGCTGCTCCCCGAACGAGAGCGGCCGGCCGGCA
Source organism: uncultured candidatus Brocadiaceae bacterium (assembly GCA_964607495.1). Taxonomy (GTDB): domain Bacteria; phylum Planctomycetota; class UBA1135; order UBA1135; family UBA2386; genus CAZSKV01. The sequence continues at coordinate 1,236 of CAZSKV010000314.1, read as the reverse complement.
GCCTGCGCGACGAACACCGCCGCGAGCGAGAGGTAGAGCGTCGACCCGGCGCGGTTGAACGAGTAGCCGAGCGGCAGCACGAACGCGACGATCCGGCGCGGCACCCCGAGCTGCTCCATGTTCTCGAGCGCCTTCGGCAGCGCCGACTCCGACGAGCTGGTGGTGAACGCGAGCAGCGCCGGCTCCTTGACCAGCTGCACGAATCGGCGCAGCGGCAGCCGGATCCACAGCGCGATCGGCAGCAGCACGAGCAGCAGGAACGCCACGAGCGCGCCGTAGAGCGTCAGGACCAGCAACGCGAGGTTCTTCAGCACGTCGAGCCCGCTGCTGCCGACCGTGTAGGCGATCGCCGCGCCGACGCCGATCGGCGCGAGCTTCATCACGAAGGCCGTGAACACGAACATCGCCTCGGCCACGGCCTCGCAGAACTCGACCACCGGCCGGCCCTTGTCGCCGATCAGCAGCACCGCGATCGCGAACATCAGCGAGAACACCACGAGCGGCAGCACCTCGTTGTCGGCCGCGGCCTTCACGATGCTCGTCGGCACGATGTGCACGATGTGCTGCTGCGGCGTGAGCTTCGCGGCGTTCGCGGCGATCTCGGTCGCGGCCGACGAGGCCTCGCGTGGCAGCGTGATGCCGACGCCGGGCTCGGTCAGGTTCACCGCGCCCAGGCCGACGAAGAGCGCGAGGGTCGTGACCGCGACGAAGTAGCACAGCGTCTTCGTGCCCATCCGCCCGAGCTGCTTCAGGTCCTGCGCGCCGCCGACGCCGACCACCAGCATCGTGAAGATCAGCGGCGCGACGATGCACTTGATCAGGTTGAGGAACACCTTGCTCGGCACGTTCACCCAGGCCAGCAGCTCCTTGTCGCCGCCGTGCGCGTGGATCCACCAACCGACCAGCACGCCGACCACGAGACCGAGCAGGATCCAGGTCGTCGGCGAGAGGCGCTTGCGCATGGCGGGAGAGGGTCGCCACCAGCGTCGGCATTTCCAAGTACTGCCCACATCCCGCGTAGCGCGCCCTGCGCTCATGTCTGCCCGCCGCATGCTCCGGATCGCCATCGCAGCCCTCGGCCTGCTCGTCGTGGCCGGCTTGTGCGCCGGCCTCTGGTTCCTGCCGTTCTGGAACGCCTGCGAACGGATCGCCGCGCGGCCCGAGAGCGGGTTCTTGCACCCGTACTGGCTCCATGTCGGCCAGGCCGCGGCCGCGCGCTGTGCCGGCCGGCAGGAG
>CAZSKV010000313.1:0-3307 GCA_964607495.1 uncultured candidatus Brocadiaceae bacterium | reverse complement strand
GTCGGGGACTCGGGATGGGGCGCGGGCGCAGGCACGGGAATGTGAAGATCTCGGGAAGGTCCTGGCAAGCCCCTGCCCGTACCGGAGGACGCGGCGCGCCGCGGTTCAGGCCGGCCGCAGGCGCGCGAGCACCCGCTCCCGGCCGAGCAGGAACATGACGTCGAAGAGCCCTGGACCGGCCGTGGTGCCGGTCAGGGCCGCCCGCACCGGGTGCACGAAGTCGCCGAACTTCAACCCGGCGCCGGCGACGAACTCACGCGCATGCTGCTCGAGCTGCTTGGGGGTCGCCCAGGTGGTCGCCGGTTCGGGCGCGTCCTTGCGGCTCGGCAGCGGCACGGCCTGGTCGGCGTCCCCGCGCGCGCGCGGATACGAGGGCGGCAGGGCGAGACCCTGCACGGCGTCGGCGTAGGCCGCGAGCATTGCCGCCGCTCCCGGCAGCTTCGCGAGGTTCTTCTGCGCCGCCGCGTCCGGTTCGACCCGGTCCTGCGCATGGTAGCTGCACCAGGCCGGCGCCTCGCTGAACAGGCGGATGCGCTCCTGGCAGCAGGCGATCACGTTCTCGACCCAGTGCGGATGGCTGGCGAAGGCCGCCGCCGGCAATGCCTGCGCGCGCACCACGAAGGGCTGCACCGCGGCGACGAGCTCGGCGCGGCGCATCCGCCGGATGTAGTCGCCGCTCATCCAGAGCAGCTTCTCCTCGTCGAAGCGGGCGCCGGCCTTGCCGATGTCCTCGATCCGGAACGCGCCGATCATCTCCTGCGGCGTGAACAGGTCCCGCTCGCCCGAGAAACCCCAACCGAGCAGCGCGATGTAGTTGAACACCGCATCCCGCGGGAATCCCTTGTCGCGGTAGTCGAGCAACGCCGTCGCGGCGTCCCGCTTGCTCAGCTTCTTGCCGTCCTTGCCGAGGATCAGCGGAATGTGCGCGTACGCCGGCGGCGTGGCGCCGTGGGCCCGGAACTGCAGGATCTGCTTGATGCCGTTCAGGAAGTGCTCTTCGCCGCGCACGACGTGCGTGATCTCCATCTCGAGGTCGTCGACGACGCAGGCGAAGTTGTAGAGCGGCACGCCGTCGGGGCGCACCATCACCCAGTCGTCGAGCTCGCGCGTGTTGACGGTCACGGTGCCGCGGCACAGGTCGTGCACGGTCACGTCCTCCGCGAGCGGCATCCGGAAACGCAGCGACGGCCGGATGCCGCTGGCCTCGCGCGCGTGCCGCTCGGCCGCGGTCAGGTCGCGGCAACGCCGGTCGTAGATCGAGTGCCCGCTCGCCGCCTGCATGCGCTGCCGGCCCTGCTCCACCTCCTCTGGCGTGCAGTAGCACGGGTAGGCGTGTCCGTTCGTGACGAGTTCCCTGGCGCGGGCCGCGTAGATCGGCAGCCGCTGCATCTGGAAGTACGGCCCGTGGTCGCCACCCTTCTCCGGACCCTCGTCCCACTCGAGGCCGAGCCAACGCAGCCCCTCGAGGATGTGGTGCAGCGAGGTCGCGGTCGAACGTTCCTGGTCGGTGTCCTCGATCCGCAGGATGAAGCGCCCGGAGAGCGCCTTCGCGGCGACGTAGTTGTAGAGCGCAGTCCGCGCCCCGCCGATGTGCAGGGGTCCGGTCGGCGAAGGAGCGAAGCGCAGCCGCGGAGTCTTGGCCGTCATTTTGGGCGGGCGAGCATAGCGGTGCGGATCGTCGCCACCGACAGGGTGCCGAGCCCGACTTCGGCGGCGATGCCGAACAGATGCATCGCGATGCGTTTGATCACCCCGCGGTGCACGACCAGCAGCAGGTCCCCCTCCGGATGCGCCGCGAGCGTGCGTTCGAGTCCGGCGCTGACCCGTTGCTGGAATCCCGCAAGGGTCTCGCCTCCGGGGAAGCCGAGGACCTCGCGGCGCTGCCAGCGCGCATGCCATTCGGGCATCGCGGCGCGGATCTCGGCCTCGGTCATGCCCTCCAGCTCACCGAACCAGATCTCGCGGAAGTCGGGCTCGATCGCGATCGTTGCCGGCGGCGCCGCGAGACCGGCGTGCAGCAGCTCGGCCGACTCGCGCGCGCGCACGAGCGGCGACGCGATCACCGCGGTGAAACGCGCCGCGCGCACGTGCGGCACCAGGGCCCGGATCTGCGCGCGCCCGGCGTCGCTCAACGCCACGTCGTTGCGCCCGTGGAAACGGATCGACGACTCGCCGACCGTCTCCCCGTGCCGGACCAGCCAGAGCTGGCGCAAGCTCCCTTACCGGTAGAGCAGCGCGACGAAGATCGACGCGAGGGCCGCGAAGACCATGATCAGCAGCACGAGCACCGCGCGGTTCCACTTCGCGCTCTCGTGGACCATCTTGTGCAGGCGGTTGCTCTGGTCCTCGTGCGCGGCACGCAGGTTCTCGATGCCGCGTTCGCTCTGTTCCTCGAGCCGCCGGCTGGTCTCCTGGTGCGAGCGCTCCAGTCCACCGACGGCCTCGCGCACCGCCTCGACGTGCTTGCCGCCTTCCTTGGCCATCGTCTCGGCCAGGCGCAGGGTCTGCGTGTTCTGCTCGCGGACCAGCGTCTGCGCCGAGTCCGCGTGCTCGCGGCTGTGGCCGACCATCTCGCGCATCGAGCCCTGGATCTGGTGCATGTGCTCGCGGAACTCGGTCAGCGTGTTCGCGGTGCGGGCGTCGCTCGTGGCCGCGCGGTCGAGCGCCTGCTGCAGGCCGCTGACCGCGGCCGGCAGCTCGCCGAGCGTGCGCAGCACCAGCGCGTTCTGCTCGCCCTGCCGGTCGAGCAGCGTCGCGAGCTGCCGCATCGCCTCGAGCTGGGCCTGCCCGAGCGCCGGCAATTGCTGCAGGTCGTGCGCCATCGCCGCCGAGTGTCCGCCCTGGTCCTCGAGCCGCACCGCGACGCCGCGCATCAGGCTCGAGAGTTCCTTGAACCCCTCGCCGAGCGCGAGCGCTGCCTCCTCCTTCGCCGAGAGCTTGCGCCCGTGCGCCAGCTCGGGCTGGATCTCGGCCGGCGGCCGCATGCGCTCCAGCGGCGGGCCCGCGTCTTCGGTGCGGTTCTCGGCCGCGGTTGCGGCTCCTGCATCCGGCCGCTCGATCTTGACGCCGGACGGCGAGCGCCACCGGCTGATGAACTTCTCGAACAACGAGCTCTTGTGGACCACGATTGTCTCCCTAACCAAGGAGTGAGGTCGGCACGCTACTCGATGGCCCGCACGAAGTCCGCACGCGAGATTCCAGGGTCCGCGGCGGTGGCCGCTTGAACTTCGGGGCGCCGCAGCTACCGTGCCGCCCCTCCGACGACTCCCGGGTGGGGAGTTAGCTCAGTTGGTAGAGCGCGACAATG
>CAZSKV010000312.1:0-5520 GCA_964607495.1 uncultured candidatus Brocadiaceae bacterium | reverse complement strand
CTCGGCGGTCGGCTCGGGCGCCGACATGTGGTGCGCGTCGCAGGTCGAGCCGGCGCCGCAGAACCAGCCCAGCACCTCGGCGCCACGCGCCTGCGCGTGCGCGGCCGACTCCAGGACCAGGACTCCGGCCCCTTCGCCGAGCGAGAGCCCTTGCCGCAGTGTGCGGAACGGCGAACTCGGGCGCGGGTCGACCGCGCGCAGCGCGTTGAACCCGGCGTAGGTGAGCTCGCACAGACCGTCGGCGCCACCGGCCAGGGTCACGTCGCATTCGCCGGCGAGGATCGCCTCGCGCGCGGCGGCGAGGGCCTGGGCCCCCGACACGCAGGCCGAGGAGACGGAGGCGACCGGCCCGTGCACTCCGAAATGCCGCGCCACGGCGTCGCCGGGCGCGTTGTTCTGCTGCGCCGCGAGCGCACGCTGCCGCCGCCGGGACGACCGCGTGCCCAGGTCCGCGTAGTAGCGCTCGGTCTCCCACATCCCGGCCGTGCTCGTGCCGAAGAACACTCCGGCATCGTGCAAGGACCCGAGTCCGCTCTGCACGAACGCCTCGGCCGCCGCCGTCAGGGCGAAGGCGTCGGCGCGGGACTGATGGTGCGCGGGCACCAGGCGCGGATCGTCGGGCACCTGCGCGGCGAGCCGGGTCCGATGGCGTGCAGCCGCGAACAGACCGAACTCACCGATCGCGACGCGGCCGGCGAGCATCGCCGGCCAGTTCGCGGCGACGCCGAGTCCCAGACCGGAGACGAGACCGAGGCCGGTGATCGCGACCGGCTCAGCCATGCGCCGCGCCCGTGCGCAGCGCCAGGCGCCCGTTCACCCAGCGGGCCAGCGCACCGACCGAGGCGAATGCTTCCTTGCCGATCTCGTGGCTCTCGGCACGCAGGCCGAACTCCTTCTCGATCGCGACCACGAGCTCGAGCGCGTCGACCGAATCGAGACCGAGCCCCTGGCCGAAGAGCGGGCCGTCGGTCGGGATCTGCTCCGGCGCGATGTCCTGGAGATTCAGGGCGCGGACGATCAGGTGTTTGAGGCTCGCGATCGTGTGATTCAGGTCGGGCATCGACATCGCGTTCAGGGGGCTGGAACGGGAGTATGCACGCGCGGCACCACGCGCACCACCCGCTGCAGTTGCGCGAGGCCGAAGAGCGTCGCGAGGCGCAGGCGGTCCGCCGGAGACGGTTCCCAGAACCCACCCAGCACCGCGGTCACGGCCTGCACGAGGCCGAAGCGCCGCGTCGGCGCGAAGAAGAAGTCACGGAAGTTCGGGCGATAGAAGCCGACCACGAACTTGCGCACGAGCTCGTAGCGTTCGCGCTGGGAGCGGTCGTAGGCGCCAAAGCCCTCGGTCGCGATCCGCCCGGCGCCGAGCGCCGCGTCGAGGGCTTCGGCGGCCTTGAGCCCCGCGTGCAGCGCGAACATCACGCCCGAGCTGAACACGGGGTCGAGGAACGAGCCGGCATCTCCCGCGAGCAGGAAGCGGCGGCCGGCGTAGCGACGGGTCCGGTAGGAGAACGAGCTCTCGACCCGCACGGGCGTGGTGCGCGTCGCCTGCGCGGTCAGACGTCTGAGCACCGGCCAGTCGGCCAACAGGTCGTGCAGCAGGCGCTCGGGAGGGCGCTTGGCCGGCCCCTCGTTCGCGGAGAGCTCGAGCACGAACCCCACGCTCATCACGCCGTCCGCGAGCGGGATCAGCCAGGCCCAGCCGAGCTCCTGGTGCGAGACGATGCGGATGTCGCCGCCGCGCGGGCCTTCGTCGCGCGGCACGCCCTGGAAGTGCGCATGGACCGCGAGCTTCTCCAGGTCGGGGTCACGCTCGCGCAGGCCGAACTTGCGCGCCAGGAGGCCCGCGCGCCCGGTGGCGTCGATCACCGCCTGTGCGCGCAGCGTGCGCTCGGGGTCGCAGTGAATCGTCACGCCGCCGTCCGTGATCGCGACCTCCTTGGCGCGCACCTGCAGGCGCTCGGCCCCGCAGGCCACGGCGTGCTGGAGCAGCATGAGGTCGAAGTCGGCACGGCAGACCTGGAAGGTCTGGGGCTCGGGGATCCTCGGGTTCTCGGTGAAATCGAAGAGCACGTCCTTGCTGCCGTCGGCGGTCAGGAAGCGCGCGCCGTACTTCTTGGTGAACGCGGACGCATGCATCGCCGGATGCAGACCGATCGCACGGAACACGGCGTTGGCATTGGAGAGCAGCGACTCGCCGATGTGGAAGCGCGGGAAGTTGTCGGGCTCGAGGAGAGCAACCCGCCGGCCCTTGCGGGCCAGGGCCGCAGCGGCCGTCGCGCCGGCGGGGCCGCCGCCGAGGATCGCGACCTCGTACTCGTGGGCATGCGTCTGGCTCATTCGGCGGCACTTTCTATCATCACGCACCGCGATGGACACGCTCGCCGAGGCCTTTGCCGCGCTGCTGCACGACGCACCCGCAGCCCCGGTCTGCGTGTCCCCGTCACGCTGCGTGTCGCGCGCGGCGATCGACGCGCTCGCCAGGGGGCTCTGCCCGCGGATCCAGGCCGTGGCTCCGGCCGGTTCGGTCGTGGCCCTGGCTGCCGCGAACGGACCAGGCTTCCTCGGGGCGCTGCTCGCGATCAGGCGCTCCCGTTGCATCGCCCTGCTGCTCGACGCCAGCACCCCAGGGGCCACCCAGCAGGCGATCGCCAGGAGCTTCGCGGCGCGGCTGTGGCTGCGCGCGGAGTCCGGTTGGGGCGTGCACTTCCTGGCCGAGGCAATGGCGGATCCTGCGCCGGCACCACTGCCCTGGCCCGAGTGCGGCGTCATCAAGCTGACCTCGGGTTCGACCGGCCGCGCGCGCGGCGTGGCGGTCAGCGACCGGGCCCTGCTCGCCGACGTCGCGGCGCTGCACGCAGCCATGGGCCTCGCGCCGCAGGATCGGGCCCTCGCGCTGGTGCCGATGTCGTTCTCCTACGGCCTCTCGAGCCTCGCAGTCGCGGCGCTCGCCGAGGGCCTGGTGCTCGTGCTGCCGGACGACCCGTCGCCGAAGGCGCCCCTGCTGGCGGCCCGAGCCTGCGGCGCGACCTTCCTGCCGACGGTGCCGGTCTACCTGCAGGCCTTGCTGAAGCTCGCGACCGAGGAACTGCCACAGAGTCTCCGCCGGATCGTCTCGGCCGGAGCGCCGCTCGCCGCGGCGACCGCGCAGGAGTTCGAACGGCACTTCGGCCGGCGCGTGCATGCGTTCTACGGTGCCTCCGAGGCGGGCGGGATCTGCTACGACGGCGACGGCGAGGCGACGTTGCGCGGCGCCGTCGGCAGACCGCTTCCCGGCGTCGAGATCTCGCTGCTCGGCGACGACGGCGTGGTCGCCGTGCGCTCGCCGGCGGTGGGGCTCGGCTACGTGCCCGAGCCCGACGACGCGCTCTGCGGCGGGCGCTTCGTCACCAGCGATTGTGCGCGGTTCACGCATGGCGAGCTCACGCTGCTCGGCCGCAAGAGCGAGTGCCTGAACATCGACGGCAAGAAGGTCCACCCGCGCGAGATCGAGAACGTGGTGCGCCAGCTCACCGGGGTCGAAGACGTGTTCGTGAGCCGGGCGCCGGGCCGCGAGCGCGAGGCGGTGGCCGTGACCGTGGCCTGCCGCGAGGGGGCGCTCGCCAAGGAGCAGATCCTCGGCTGGTGCCGTCAGCATCTCCCCCCCTACCAGGTGCCCCGCTCGGTGCGGCTCGTCGCGGAGATCCCGCGCAACGACCGCGGCAAGGTGGAGATGTGACCCAGGGCAAGGGGGCCGCCCCGAGCCTGTCGCTGCTGCTGCTGCCGCTCCTGCCCGCGTGTTCGGCATTCCGCGAACCGAGTGCCGCGGAGCGCCAGCACCTGGCCGAGCCCGCGGCGACCTGGCGAACCACCGAGATCACGGCCACGGTACAGATCGACTCCTCGGCGCTGCACGGCACGTTCGAAGCGATCCTGCGCGCCGAGCCGATGCCGGGCGGCACGGTCCGGTTGCAGCTCTTTCCAGAGATCGGCGGCAAGGTGCTCGATCTCGAGATCTCGCCGACCCGCGTGCACGGCCTGATTCCGCAGGCCGGGATCGAGGTCGATGCCGATCCCCGCGTCGCGATCCTGCCGCGCCATCTGCTGGTGTTCCTCGCGATCACGCTCGCCGAGGAGTTCGCGCCGCGGACCGCGGAGCGGATCGCGGGCATCGATCGCGAGCGCGTGCTGCGCAGGGCGGTGATCCCGGGGACCGAGGTCGTCGATGCGCCCGAGGGCCGCTGCCTCGCCTACCGCTCGGTGTCGTGGGTGCACGGACGCGACCAGGTCGTGCGCGGCAAGGACTTCACGCTGACGATCACGAACCGGCTGGCGACGGTCGTCCCCTAGACTTGTCGCGAAGTGCTTCCCGCGCGCATCGTCTGGCCCCTGGTCCTGCTCGTGACGCTCGCGACGCAGCTGCTCTGGCCCCGCTTCGCGATCGAAGGCGATCTGAGCAAGCTCCTGCCCGATCCACCACCGCCGACGCTCGCGAACCGGATGCTGCTCGTCGTGCTGCACGGGGACCGCGACCTGGAGCCGCTGGTCGCCGCGTTGCGCGCCTCGCCGCTGCTCGAACGCGTGGTCGCCACGCGCGAAGAAGCGCAGCAGCTCTCACCGTGGACGTTGCCCGAGCGGGCCCTGGCCGCGCTCGAGGAGCGGCTGGGTCCGGCCGGCATCGAGCAGGCGATCAGCGAACTCGATGTGGTGCTCGCGGACCCGTTCGCCGGCAAGGCGCTCGTGCGCGAGGATCCGCTCGGCTTGCGGCTCGTGCTCGGCCCGGCGCTCGCGGACGCGTTCCCGGTGCCCCTCGCGCCGGAATCGCCGTTCTTCGTGCTGCGCGACCACTCGCACGCGCTGATCCAGGTGGTCGGCCGGCGGGAGCCGTTCGACATCGAGTTCAGCAGGGCGCTGCTCGCGGACCTGCGCGCGCGCCTCGGTGAGCGCGAGCACACGCTGGTCGGCGGCTACGCGATCGCCGAGGCCGACGAACGGCGCATCCGGCGTGACCTCTGGCGCAACTGCGTTTCCTCGCTCGTGCTCGTGAGCCTGTTCCTGGTGTGGTCGACGCGCAGCGTGATCCAGCCGCTGGTGCTCCTGCTGCCGGTCGGGCTCGCGATCGCCTGGGCCCTGCCGCTCGGCGGTTGGCTGCTCGGGCCGTTGTCGCCGCTCGCGATCAGTGCGGCGGCGATCCTGACCGGGCTCGGCATCGACTGCACGATCCACTGGTCGCTGCGCTACGCGGAGGAACGCCAGACCGTCGCCACCACGCGCGGCCTGTTCCGGCCGATGCTCGCGAGCCTCCTGACCACGCTGGCGGCGTTCCTCGCGCTGCTGGTCAGCCGCTTCCACGGCCTCGCCGGGTTCGGCGTGCTGCTCGCACTCGGGCTCGGCCTCACGTTCGTGCTCACCTTTCTGCTGATGCCGAGCCTCGTGCGGCTCGTGCCACCGCGCGGGCCGAGCCGCTTCGAGCTCGCGCTGGCGGACTGGCGCGCGCCGCGCGGCCTCGCGTGGCTGGTGCTCGGCCTCGCCGCCATCGGC
>CAZSKV010000311.1:0-4847 GCA_964607495.1 uncultured candidatus Brocadiaceae bacterium | reverse complement strand
CGGCGAGGTCGAGCGTTTCCACCTGCTGCCGATCGAGGCAGTGCTCGCGCTCGTGCGCGACACGCGCAGGATCAAGCCGAACTGCAACCTCGTGATCCTCGACTTCGCGCTCCGGCACGGCTTCCTCGACGCGCGGGATCTCGCAGCCGGCGGCGAGCCGGCGCGGTAGCATCGCGCCCGGCTCCGAGGCACCCCATGCCCAGACTCGCGCACTTCGCGTTCGCTTTCTGCATCCCCCTGATCCCGACCCTGGCCCAGGAGAGCAAGCCCATGGCCCCCGCAGTCCCAAAGGACGTCCACGGTTTCGAAGTCCGGCGCGGCGACGGCAGCGCCCTCGAGCTCGCGGAGTACCGCGGCAAGGTGCTGCTGCTGGTCAATACGGCCTCGCGCTGCGGGTTGACGCCACAGTACGCAGGCCTAGAAGCCCTGCACCAGACCTATGCCAAGCAGGGCCTCGCCGTGCTCGCGTTCCCCGCGAACGACTTCGGCAAGCAGGAGCCGGGCACCGACGCCGAGATCGCTGCGTTCTGCAAGCAGAAGTACGCGGTGACCTTCCCGGTGTTCGCGAAGGTCGCGGTCAAGGGTCCCGAACAGATCCCGCTCTACCGGTACCTGACCGAGCAGAGCCCGTTCCCGGGTGAGGTGCAGTGGAACTTCCAGAAGTACCTCGTCGACCGCGCGGGCCATGTGATCGCGCGCTTCGATCCACGCACGCCACCGGACGATCCCAAGCTCAAGGCCGCGATCGAGGCGGCCTTGCAGGCCCCGGCGCCGGCGTCACGGCCCACGTCGCAGCCGCCCGCGGCGGCCGCGAAGACGCGCCCCAAGCAGCCGGATTGACCGGTCTCCGGGCGGGGTATGCTCCCGGGCCATGGCGAGCGTTGCGCTCCTGCTGACGACCCTCTCGCTCTTGTCCCTCGGCGGCATCGCGGGCGCGCTCGTCCTCTTCCACTCCGCGCGGCGTGACGGCTGGCGGCAGAGCCTGCCGCGACTCGTCGCCGCCACTTTGCTCGCGCCCCTCGCGCTCTTCTTCGGCATCGGCTACGTGCGTTTCCTCGGCGCCGAAGGCGAACGCTGCGTGCAGCTCGCCGCGATCGCCGGGCTCGGCGCTGCCACGGCCTTCTGCCGGGATCACGGCCGGCTGCGGCTGCTCGCCGGCTTCGGCCTGGGCGCGCTGCTCTGCGTGCTCGCGCTGCTCGGCAGCTACCGCGAGGTCGCGACGCCACTGCTCGGCAAGGACTCGCCCGCTGAGGTGTTCGCGACCGGCGGCTGGCCGCTGCAGGCCTTCGCCTACCCCCGTCCTACCGGCATCGGCGACGGGGACTACCCGCTCTCGATGTGGCTCCGCGGCCTCGGCAACCTGCTGCTCTGCGTGCTGCCTTGCACGGCCCTGCTGCAGGGTCTCTGGCGCCGGTGCGAGGTCTTGACCTTGAAGTCGATCGCCTACGCCGGCCTCGGCGCGTGGTACTTCGCGCTCTGGTACCTGGTCGTGCTCGACGAGTAGGCGGACTAGCGCCGCGCGTCCGGCTTGAAGAACTCCACCATCGCCGCCACCCCGCGGTAGCCGACCGCGCGGCGCAGCTCCTTCCCGTCCGCATCGAGCAGCAGGAGCGTCGGATAGGCCGCGACCTCGTACTGCTTGACCAGTGCGCGCTCGCGGTCGCCGTCGAGCTTGACCGCGAGCAGGTCGGCGGCGGCCTGCACCACGGCGTCCGCGGTGTAGACCATCTGCTCCATCTGCCGGCAGGGGCCGCACCAGGTGGTCTGGAAGTCGAGGAACACGCGCTTTCCGCTGCGCTTCGCCTCGGCCAGCGCCGCCGCGAGGTCCGCGCCGAATGCCAGCGGCGTCGCCGCGCGTGGCGCCTCGCGGTCGGCCTTGTAGATGTCGGCCTTGGCCTTCTCCTCCGCTTCGCTGATGCCCGGGTCGAAGCGCTCGCAGCGCAGGCTGCGTCCGTGCGCGTCGATCGCGGTCGCGCGCCAGGCCACGCCGTCGAGCCAGAGGTGCTTCTCGAGACTCGTCGCGGGCACCGCGAAGAGTCCGGCCTGGTCCCGCGCGATCGCCCAGGCATCACGCTGGTCGAAGTTGCCGTCGAGCACCATCTCGGTCACGAGCACGTGCACCTCCTTGCCGGCGAGGCTGGCCTTGCCGGTCACGTAGCCCCGGCGCGTCCAACGCAGCGCCGGCTTCGCCGTGGGTTCCTGCGGATCCGCAACGTACCAGAGCGCGAGTGGATAGCTCCGGGACGCCACGGCCTGCCCCGAATCGTCTGGCGGCAACGGGATCGCGATCTCGGTGCTGAAGCTCGACCACCACTTGCCGTTCTGCAGCTTCGGCGTCGCGACCAGGCCTTCGGTCGCGCTGAGCTTGCCATCGCGGTCGGCATCGACGAAGAGCTGGTCGAAGTGCTCGCTGCCCGGACGCTGGTGCAGGCGCACGGCGACGCGCGGCGCGTCGGCGGGCCCGAGCCCGAACTCGCCGGCCAACGCGGCGTCGTGCATGGCGAGCGGCACGCTGGCGGCCTTGGGGCTCCAGCGCAACTTCGCGAGCTCGGCGGCCGGTGCTGGCGCGAGCGTGACCGTGAACTTCGACGCAGCCGGGGTTGCGGGGGCGGGATCCTGCGGCACGAGGACGAGGACGACGGCGAGGGCGAAGTTCGACATGCGGTGGGAGCCGCACGATACCGCGCGGCCGCCCGATCACCCGATGCGGCGGCCGGTCCAGATCGCCGGAGGCTCCCCCCGCAGCGCGAGGTATCTTTGGGGAGGTCGACCGGGAGACTCCAGGTGATCCCGGCCCCATGCCGAGCATTCTCTCCGAGCCATCTTGAGCCACGACCGCAAGCCGACGACCTGGACGTCCGTCGTGACCGTAGGCATCTTCGCCGTGGCCACGGTGCTCGGCATCGACCGCGCGCTCTGCCGCAAGTATGGCGCCGAGATCCTGAGCCAGGCCGAGGACGGCCTGCGGGTGTTGCGTGCGACCGATCCGATCGCCGTGGTGCTCGGCTCGAGCCAGGCGCGCAGCTTCGAAACCATGGACCAGATGCTCGCGGCCGAGACCGGCGGGGCGGTGCGCGCGCCCACGATCTCGATCGAGGATGGCAAGCTCAGCTCCGCGGCCTGGCTCTTCGAGCACCGCGTGCTGCCACTCGTGCGCGAGCGGGATGCGAGCGGCGCACGGGTGCGCAAGCACCTCCGGCACCTGATCCTGATCACCGACTGGTGGGACAGCATGGCCCCCACCGATGGCCGGTTGCGCGAGGGCCGCTGGGAATCGCGCAACCTGCCGGCCCGTTGCTGGTCGCTCGCGGACTTCCTGGACGACGCGCGGGCAACCGGGTTGACGGAGTTCAACCGGCTCTTCCTCTCGGCGGCATGGTCCGGGATCTGGGGCGACTCCCCACTCGTGCGCGACCGCGGCTACATGCTGCTGCGACGCCTGCTCCGCCATGGCAAGATCGAGTTCTCGATCGAGCAGAACGCGGTCTACCTGGAGAGCGTGCGCAAGATGGTCGAGGAATCGGCGCAACGCATCCTGGCCGACCAGGAGATGGTCGCCCTCGGCAGGATCTGCGAGCTCGCGCGCGACGAAGGGCTGACCTGCACGGTCGTGCTCTTTCCGGCTCTGGTCGAGACGATCAGCGCCGTCGGCCGCAAGGAGACCCTCGATCGGTTCGCGGCGGTCGCCGCGCCGCTGGTGCGCGCGCGTGGCGCGACCTTCCACGACTGGAGCTTCAACACCCCGCTCGAGACCCGCCACTTCCGCGACCAGGCGCATCTGAACGCGGCCGGCCACCTCCTGCTCTCCACCTGGGCGCTCGAGGGCGATCTCGCGTTCCTGAGCCAGGGGCGGCCCGAGTCGCGGAGGGAGCCGCGATGAGCCTGCTCGAATCCGAGGCGTTTTTCTTCCTGCTCGCCGCCGTGCTGTTGCATTGGTTGCTGCCACGCCGGGCGGCGGTGCAGAACCTCGCGTTGCTCGGGCTCTCGTGGCTCTTCTACGCCGCGGCCGGGCCCTGGCTGCTGGTCATGCTGATCGGCACCACCGCGGTCGACTGGATCGTGCAGCAGCGCTTTGCGACGTCGCCGCGCCGCAAGGCCTGGCTCGGGCTCAGCCTTTGCGCGAATCTCGGCGTGCTCTTCGGGTTCAAGTACGCAGGCCCGACCACCGAGTCGCTCGGCAGGTTGCTCGCATCCCTGGGCATCCCGGTGGCAATCCCGGTGCTCGAGCTCGCGCTGCCGCTCGGCCTCTCGTTCTACACCCTGCAGCGCCTGGGCTGCGTGCTCGACGTCTATCTCGGCCGCCGCGCTCCCGTGCGCTCGCCGCTGACCTTCGCGACCTTCACCTGCTTCTTCCCGCAACTCACCGCCGGCCCGATCTCGCGCGCCGGCGAGCTGCTCGACCAGCTCGAACGGCCGCGCCACCTGCTGCCCGACCAGGTCGCGCGCGGCTGCGCGAGCTTCCTGCTCGGCTACACGCTGAAGTGCTACGTCGCGGACTCGCTCGGTCCGGTGCTCGTCGACACGGTCTACGCCGATCCCGCGAGCCACAGCTGCGCCGCCCTCTGGATCGCGACCTTTGCCTACGCGCTGCAGATCTTCGCCGACTTCGCGGGCTACAGCCTGATCGCGATCGGCGTCGCGCTCTGGTTCGGGATCACGCTGCCGGCCAACTTCGACTATCCGTTCTTCTCGCGCAGTCTGCCCGAGTTCTGGCGCCGCTGGCACATCACGCTGAACCGCTGGCTCTTCGCGTTCGTCTATGCGCCCCTCACCACGAGCAGGGGTTGGTTCCGCGGCCGGATGCACACCGGCCTGATCGTGGTGTTCCTCGCGTCGGGGATCTGGCA
>CAZSKV010000310.1:0-2220 GCA_964607495.1 uncultured candidatus Brocadiaceae bacterium | reverse complement strand
AGGTCACGAACGAGCAGTACAAGTCGTTCGTCACCAAGACCAAGCGGCAGCCACCGTTCCACTGGTGGAAGGAAGGCAACCCCAAGGGGTTCGAGGCGGCGCGCGAGAAGTTCAACCGCGAACTCAAGGACCGCGCCCCCTTCGAGTACTGGCGGCAGAACTGGAAGGAACTCGAGTGGGCGATCCCCGCGGGCAAAGAGAAGCAGCCAGTCATCCACGTCTCCTGGCGCGATGCGCAGGCGTACGCCGGATGGGCCGGCATGCGCCTGCCGACCGAGGAGGAGTGGATGCTGGCGGCGAACGCCGGCAAGCGCGGCGACTTCCTGGGCGGTCAGGCCGAGCCGCCGCGGATCGCGACGCAGATCAAGGCCGTCGGGCTCGGACCGGTTGGCCCCTACGGCCACTTCGACCTGACCGGCAATGTATGGGAGTGGGTCGACGGTGACGGCTACCAGCCCGCAGGCGGCCGGGAAGCCTTCGAACGCGAGTGGACCAAGTTCCAGAAGCTCAAGGACGTGCAGGAGTTCCTGCGCGACATCGGCGAGAACCTCGACTGGGACGGAAGCAAGCGCATCGCCAAGGGCGGTGGCTTCTTCTCGGCGTCGCAGAAGGTGCAACTGCGCCTGTCGGCGCGTTCCCCCGGCTTCCAGCCCGACAACGGCGTCGAGAGCGTCGGCATCCGTCTGGCGAAGAGCCTCGAACCCGGGTTGGACACCGCCTACGCGCGGCTGCGTGGCGAGTACGATTTCTCGAGCTACGGCGCCGACCGCCGGCCGAACCAGAAAGAGGCGCTGGGCGTCGAGCGCTATGAACTCGACGGCGAGGGTGCCTCGGTGCTCGACTACCACGCGGTCGTGTTCGTGCCGGTCAACCTGCTGACCGACGCCAAGGAGACCAAGACCCTCGCTCTCGAGAAGCTGCGCCTGCGCTCCCAGGAGAGTCCGCTGCCGATCGGCGCCTTGATCACGACCGAGGCCCTGGCGACGCCGAAGCTCGAGCCCGGGATCTACACGGTCTACTTCCGCAGCCACGGGGTTCCCTCGGAGCTCTCGCTCGCGATCCAGCATGCGATCGCCGAGAGCAAGAAGGACCCGGAGAAGGAGAAGCGGCGCGAAGAAGCCAAGGGCGAGGAAGGCGGCGACAGGAAGAAGGACAAGTTCGACTACAAGGCCGTGCTCGCGAAGTACGGGGTCTCCGAGGATCCCGAGGCGTTGAAGGACGCGGGGAAGGAAGGCGGCCAGGTCGTGTTGAAGGACGGCGCCTACAAGGTTCCCGCGAAAGAGGACCTGTTGCTCTTCCACAAGGCAGGCGTCGGCTTCCTCGGCCACATGCCGTCGACCAAGGGACTCGAGCTGCGGTCGGGCTACAAGGGCCCGGTGGTCGACATCAAGAAGAAGAGCAGCAAGAAGGCCGGCGTGGAGACCGCAGTCGAGATCTACCAGTTCGATTTCGCGATCCCGCACGGCAACAACCAGCACGTGTTCCTGCAGCTGCCGCTGCTCTCGAACAACGCGCCGGACGCCGCCACCCCGTGGCGCACGCCCGCGATCGCCAAGACCGCGCAGGCCGCGATGGCCAAGGAGGCCGAGTCGCAGCCGAGCCAGAGCCAGGGCACCGGCGCCGAGACCCCCAAGAGCAACTCGGCAGGCAGCGGCAAGTGAGGCCGCACGGCCACCCAAGCCGATAGGAGTCCCGTGCAGCTCAACGACGAGGCGAAGCGCAGCTACTCGCTGCAGGACTACGGCAAGAAGCCGACGATCGAAGGCGTCCAGATCGTCCAGCTCCGCCGCTTCCACGACGACGGCGGTGCGATCACCGAGCTGGGCCGCCTGCTCGACGGCAAGCACAAGCAGCTCGAGGGCTTCACCGTCAAGCAGGTCAACTACTCGGAGGTCGAGCCGGGCGCGATCAAGGCCTACCACCTGCATCAGCGTCAGACCGACGTCTGGTACGTGCCGCCGCACGACAAGTTCCTGCTGGTGCTGCACGACTGCCGCAAGGGTTCGCCGAGCGAAGGCAAGACCATGCGCATGGTGCTCGGCGACGGCGAATCGCTGCTCGTGCGGATTCCACCGGGCGTCGCCCACGGCACGACCAACCTCGGCCAGCAGATGGGCCGGATCCTCTACTTCGTCGACCTGCAGTTCTCGGTCGAGCCCGGCGAGTGCGACGAGGGCCGGCTGCCGTGGGACTTCCTCGGCGCCGCGATCTGGGAAGTGC
>CAZSKV010000309.1:0-5317 GCA_964607495.1 uncultured candidatus Brocadiaceae bacterium | reverse complement strand
GCCTCCTCGTAGTAGAGCCGCGCGTACTTGCGGGCCGTGCGCGGATCGCGCGCGAGCATCTCGGCGGTCGCCGGGTCGATCGCGAACGCGAGGGCGCTCTCGGCCAGCTCGAGCCAGGCCAGCGCGTCCTTGGGCTGGCTGCGCGCGGCCAGGCCCTTGGAGTCGAGTTGCGCTTCGAGCGCCGAACGGTCGACGGGCGCCGGGTACTCGGCTCCGGCGAGCGACTTGGCCCAGCCCTCGACGTCGACCTCGGCCGAGCGCGTCGCCAGACCCTGGTGCACGACCGCGAGCGTGCGCGCGCGTGGCGACGCCTCGCCGAGGCGGACCAGCGCCTGCACGAGCGCGTCCTTCTGCGCGGCCGGCATCGGCACGCGCAGGGCTTCGGCGATCAGGTCGACGGCGCCCGGCGCCTGGGTACCGGCGAGGGCCTTGCGCGCGGTCTCGGCCAGCTCCGGGTCGAGGCCGAAGAGCGCGAGGCGCAGCAGGTCCACCGGCGCCTGCGCGCCGCGCTGCACGGCGGCGGTCAACAGCTGCTTGCGCAACGCCGCGTCGCCCTCGCGATACGCCTGCTCGACCACGACCTGGTCGCTGTTCTCGGAGCTGGCGACACGCTCCAGCAATGTGCGGTCGCCGCGCAGCGGCGGCGCCGCCTGGATCGACCGCTTCGCGATCCCGTCGCCGATCGCCTGGAACACCGAGGCCGTGTCCCAGGCGTAGAACACGTCGTACGTCTCCTTGCCGTCGAGCTCGACCATGATGTGCCGCGGCGCGATCCGGCGGCCGTCCATGAACTTCTCGTAGAGGACCGGCTCGATCGCGATGTGCTCGCCACACGTGACGCTGCCGAAACGGGGGCAGAGGATCCGCTGGCCGTGCTCGTCGTAGTCCCTCGGGTTGTGGCGGTAGACCGAGGCGATCACACACACGTAGGGCGTGTAGAGCTTCGCGATCTCGGGCATCCGGTAGCGCACGCCGGCGTAGTGTTCGCTCGCGATCTCTCCATCCATGTTCACGCAGACCAGGATCGGCTGCCTGGTCTCGGCCGCGAGCCGCTGCGCGTCCTCCCAGCTGCGCTGGAACTTCACGAGCACCGGTTTCTGCCAGTCCTCCGCCGTCGGCGCCCACCACATCTGCTCGCGCGTGGTCGGCCCCGACCCCGTGGGTCGGGATGCGGCGCCGGGCTGGGCGTGCAGCGGCACGAGGCAGAGGGCGAGCGCACAGGCCGGCAGGGACCAGGAGGACAGGGCACGGGTCGTGGACATCGCAGTTCGGATACGCACGGAGGGCGGCGGCGGTTGGTCCCAGCAAGGTACCGGGCGGAGGCCGGGGCGCCCATCCGCCTGTGCTGCCTTCTCGGCGGATCGCGCGCGGCTATCCTCCGCGCGCACTCCTGCCCAGCCCTTGCCCCGCGACCCACGACCGGCGCCCCGGATGGCCGAAGATCCCCAAGCCGAACTCCAGGAACTCCTGCGCGAGGTGCGCCGGATCGAGTTCCAGAGCCTGCGCCTCGTGACCTCGGTCATGGCCGGCGGCTACACCTCCGTGTTCCGCGGCGCGGGGCTCGAGTTCGACGGCGTGCGCGAGTTCAGCGAGGGGGACGATCCGCGGGCGATCGACTGGAACGTCACCGCCCGCGTCGGCCGCCACCACGTCAAGAAGTTCGTCGACGAACGCGAGCTGACGGTCGTCTTCCTGGTCGACCTGTCGGCGTCGATGCACGGCGGCTACGCCGGCTGGTCGGCCCGGCAGACCGCGGCGCGCTTTTGCGCTTGCCTGGCGCTCGCCGCAGTGCGCAACCACGACAAGGTCGGCCTCGTCGCGTTCTCCGCGCGCATCGACCGCTACGTGCCGCCGCAGAAGGGCCTCGGTCATGCGCTGCGGATCGTGCGCGACTGCCTCGCGCTGCCCGCGGGGGCAGCCACGACCGATCTCGCGGCCCCGCTCGAGCGCGTGACGCGCGTGTTGCGCCGGCGCAGCATCGTGTTCCTGGTCTCGGACTTCCTCGCCGACGGCTGGCAGCGTGCGGCCGGCCTCTGCGCGCGCCGCCACGACCTGATCGCCGTGCGCCTGCTCGCGCCCGAGCTCACACCCGCCGCTTCCGGGCTCGCGCGCGTGCGCGATCCCGAGACCGGCGCGCAGCGCCTCGTCGACTGGAGCGACGCGCGTTGCCGGGACCACTATGCGGCACAAGTCGCGGCCTGGGACGCGCGCACCAGCGCCGCACTGCGCCGCGCCGACGTGGACTGCCTCGAAGTGCGGATTCCGCGCACGCCGGCCTACGAGGCGATCGCGCGGCCGATCCTCGACTTCTTCCGGATGCGCGCAGTTCGCAGCGCACGCTCATGACGGCGCTGCGTCTCGCCGCTGGTCTGCTCTGCGTCATGGGTGCCGGCGTTGCCCAGGAGCCTGCGTCCGCGCTGCACACCCCGAGCGCCGAGATCCGCTTCGGCGCGAGCTTCGAGCTCCGCGCGCTCCGCAGCTGGCCGGCTGGCCAGAGTGCGATCGCCTGGGACGACGCTGCCCTGCAGCCGCTGCAGCTCCGGCTGCTCGATGTGCAGCAGACCGAGCGCAACGGCACGGTCACCGAGACCCGGCGCTTCGCCGCGTACGCGTTCACGCGCGAAGCGTTGCGCCTCCTTGCACCGGCGTTCACGGTGCGCGATCCGGCCTCGGGAGCCGAACGCCAGGTCCGCGGCGCGGCCCTCGAACTCAGGATCCTCCCGGCGCTGGCTGCCGATGCCGCCCTCGAGCCCGAGCTCTTTGGCGATGTCGCCGAGCTGCCACGGCCGTGGTGGCACTGGCCGGCGGCGGTGTTCGCGGCCGCACTCGCGACCTGGCTCGGTGTCAGGCTCGTCCGGCGCTGGCGCCGGCAGACCAAGGTCGCGCTCGCGCGGCCGCCTGCCGCAACGGAACCCGGCCCGGCCACGAAGGCGCTCGCGCGGCTCGCCGCGTTGCGCAGCCGCGAACCACGGACCACGGAGGCGACCCAGGAGTTCTACGTCGAGGCTTCGGCGCTGGTGCGCGAGTACATCGAGGCGCGCTTCGCGCTGCGCGCGCCGGAGATGACGACCGAGGAGTTCCTCGCGAACGCGGCGCAACTGCAGCAGCTGCACCGCGAGCTGCTCGCAGGGTTTCTGAGCCGCTGCGACCTCGTGAAGTTCGCGCGCTTCGTGCCCGACCGCAGCGAGCGCGAGCGCCTGCTGCAGGCCGCGGCGAGCTTCGTCACCGAGACCACGGGGAGCGCCGCATGAGCAGCTACGCGTGGCTGGCGCCTGGGTACCTGTGGCTGCTGCTGCTGCTCCCGCTCGCCTTCTGGTGGCGGCGCACCCGCGGTGCGCCGGCCGTGCTCTTCGCCCCTGCGCCCTTCCTCGCCGGCGCGCCACGCAGCTGGCGCCTGCGCCTCGCCGCGCTGCCGGCGGCGCTGACGCTGCTCGGTCTCGTGCTGCTGCCGGTCGCGCTCGCACGCCCCGCCGAGCGCGTGCTGATCGCCGAACGCCACGGCGGCCTCGACCTCGTGCTCTGCCTCGACGTGTCGTCGTCGATGACCGCGCGCGACCTCGATCCCCGGCTCACGCGTCTCGAGGTCAGCCAGCGCGCGGCCCGGCTCTTCCTCGCCGGCCGGCCGCACGATCGCATCGGCCTCGTCGCCTTCGCGCGCTACCCGGACCTGATCTGCCCGCCGACCCTCGACCACGAATCCCTGACGCGCCTGCTCGATGGCCTGCAACCGGTTGCCGCCGACGGCCAGGAAGACGCGACCGGAATCGGCGCCGCGGTCGGCCGCGCGGCGCAGGTGCTCGACGCGGATCCGGCGCGCAGCCGCGTCGTGATCGTGCTGACCGATGGCGAGGAAAACGTCGCGACCCCCGGGAACCCCGAGGAACTCGCGCCGGCCGACGCCGCGCGGATCGCCCGGGCCCTCGGCGTGCGCATCTACGCGATCGCGGCCGGCCTGGGCCGCCTGCTCGCGAACGGCCAGGCCGAGGCGCTGGACACCAGGCCCCTCGAAGCGCTCGCGCATGGCAGTGGCGGCGAGTTCTTCCGGGCCCAGGACGCCGCTGCCGTCGGTGAGGTCTACGCGCGCATCGGCGCCCTCGAGACGCAGGAACTCGAAGAGCCGCGGCACCGGCTCGAGGACCGTTTCGTCCCGCTGCTCGCTGCCGGTCTCGCCCTGCTGCTTCTCGGGCGGGTGCTCGCGGCCACCGTGTGGGCGGTGTTGCCATGAACCTCGAGCACTTGCTGCACTGGCCGGCCGCCTGGCCGCTGCTCCTGCTCGCGCCCGCACTCTGGGCCCTGCTCGGCTACGCCGACCTGCGGCGCAGCCGCCGCCTGCACGCGTGCGTCGCCGCGCCGCGCCCCGGGCTCGTGGCCGAGCTCGTCCCAGGCCGGCGCCGGCTGCGCCGGCTGCTCGCGGCCGCGGCCTGCGCCTGCGCGGTGCTCGCGCTGCTGCAACCCGCCGGCCAGGCCGGTGGCGTCGTGCTCGGTCACCGCGGCACCGATCTCGTGGTCTGCCTCGACGTGTCGCGCTCGATGCTGGCCCGCGACCTGCAGCCGAGCCGCCTGCTCGCCGCGCGCGCGGAAATCGCCGCGCTGGCCGCGCGCGCGCGCGGCGACCGGATCGGCCTCGTGGTGTTCGCGGGCGAGGCCCGGCTGCTCGTGCCGCCGACGACCGACATGGACTCCCTGGTGCGGATGCTCGAGCTCGCCGAGCCCCTGGCCGTGCGCCGGCCCGGCACCGACCTCGGTCAGGCGATCGAGTGTGCGTTGCTCGCACTGGCTGGCACGGCCGGCGAACACGCCGCGATCCTGCTGCTGACCGACGGCGAGGACCACGCCGGCAGCGGGCTGCGCGCCGCCGCGGCCTGCCGGGAGCGCGGCATCCCGGTGCACTGCGTGGGCTTCGGCACGCCGCTCGGCGCCAAGATCCCGGTGCCCGGCACGCAGGGCGAGGCCTACCTGCGCGCGGCCGGCGGCGACGAGATCGTGTCGACGCTCGACCCCGCGGCCCTCGCGCGGATCGCCGACGCCACGCGCGGGCGCGCCTTCGCCGCGAGTGCGCGGCCGCGGCCGCTCGCGGCGCTCTACGAACAGGAGATCCTGCCCCGCGCCTGGCAGGCCCTCGCCGCCCGCGAACTGGCCGGGAGGGTCAACCTCTACCAGGTGCCGCTGCTGGCCGCGTTCCTGCTCTGGCTGCTCGATTCGCTCCTGGGCGAGAGGCGCCGCCGATGAAGTCCTGGCTGGCGCTGCTGCTGCTCTTCGTGCCGCCCGGCAACGATCCGTTCACTGCCGGTGTGCGCGCCTACCGGGCTGGCCGCTA
>CAZSKV010000308.1:0-3395 GCA_964607495.1 uncultured candidatus Brocadiaceae bacterium | reverse complement strand
CGGGACGTCATCTCCATGCCCGACAAGTGGGAGTACCCCTGGTTCGCCGCGTGGGACCAGGCCTTCCACATGATCCCCTTCGCGGAGATCGACCCCGGCTTCGCCAAGGAGCAGCTCGTGCTCTTCCTGCGCGAGTGGTACATGCATCCCAACGGGCAGATTCCGGCCTACGAGTGGAATTTCTCGGACGTGAACCCTCCCGTGCACGCCTGGGCCTGCTGGCGCGTCTACAAGATGACCGGCCCGCGCGGCAAACGCGACCGCGTGTTCCTGGCCCGCTGCTTCCAGAAACTGCTGATCAACTTCACGTGGTGGGTGAACCGCAAGGACGTCGACGGGAAGCACCTCTTCGCCGGCGGCTTCCTCGGCCTCGACAACATCGGCGTCTTCGACCGCAGCAAGCCGCTGCCGACCGGCGGCCGCATGCAGCAGGCCGACGGCACCGCGTGGATGGCGTTCTTCTGCGTCACGATGCTGTCGATGGCGCTCGAGCTCGCGAGCGACGACCCTGCCTACGAGGACGTCGCCAGCAAGTTCTTCGAGCACTTCGTCGCGATCGCCGATGCGATGAACAAGCTCGGCGGCAGCGGGCTCTGGGACGAGCACGACGGCTTCTACTACGACCAGCTCGTGCTCGACGCGCACGCCCCGCAGCCGCTGCGCATCCGTTCGATGGTGGGGATCATCCCGCTCTTCGCGGTCGAGGTGCTCGACCAGCGCGTGATCGATCGCCTGCCCGGCTTCGCGAAGCGGATGCGCTGGTTCCTCGAGAACCGGCCCGACCTCGCGCACTGCATCAGCTATGCCGAGCACGAGGCGCACGGCGGCGGCCTGCGTCTGCTCGCAATCCCTTCGCGCGATCGGTTGGTGCGCGTGCTGCGCTACGTGCTCGACACCAATGAGTTCCTCGCGCCACACGGCGTGCGCTCACTGTCCCGCGTCCACGCGCAGCGGCCGTTCGTCCTGGACGTGGACGGCACCGAGCACCGCGTCGGCTACGTGCCCGGCGACAGCGACTCGGGTCTCTTCGGCGGCAACTCGAACTGGCGCGGGCCGATCTGGTTCCCGCTCAACTGGCTGCTGATCGAGACGCTCGAGCGCTACCACCACTTCTATGGCGACACGCTGCAGGTCGAGCATCCGGCCGGGTCGGGCCGCGCAACGACGCTCGACGTGATCGCGCACGACCTCGCCGAGCGCCTCGCCGGGATCTTCCTGCCGGACGCAAGTGGCCGCCGTCCCTGCCACGGCGCCGAAGCGCGCTACGCGGCGGATCCGCACTTCAAGGACCTCGTGCTCTTCCACGAGTACTTCCACGGCGAATCTGGACAAGGGCTCGGCGCGAGCCACCAGACCGGTTGGAGCGCGCTCGGGGCTGCCTGCGTGCACATGGCAGTGCGTGCGCGCGCGCGCCGGTCGACCCACTCAGCCCCGGTCTGAGACTCCGCGCCCGCGCGGTCTCCAGATCCGCTGGCCGGTTGCCGAGAACGCTGTCATGCGCAGAGCGCAAGAGCGTGACGATCATCCAGCAGGCGCGGGACCTGCGGCCCCCGGTGGGCAGGGTGGCTTCACGCTGCTCGAGTTCATGTTCGGGATGCTGATCGCGATCCTCGGACTCGGCGGCGTGCTGCTGCTGACGATCGCGAACGCGCGCATGCGCCGGGTCGACCAGGAGACGGCGATCGCCGCGACCGCGATGCGGCAGAAGCTCGAAGAGCTGCGCGCCGCGACCTTCGCGAGCCTGCCGGCGCGCAATGGCGAGGGATTCATGATCGACCTGCAGAGCGACGGCCGACCCGATCTGCAACCGGTTCCTGGGGACGCCGATGGCCTGCCCGGGAGCATCGCAATTGCCACCGAGGCGACGTCCGGGACCGAGACGCTCTATCGCGTGACCGTGAGCGTGCTCTGGCGGGGCGTGGCCGGCAATCGGCACGTCGCGCTGCAGACCCTGGTCGCGAACCGGTGGGGACAATGAAGACGTCTTCCCGCGGCTTCACGCTGATCGAGACGCTCTTCGCGTCCGCGTTGATGGCGTTGTTGCTCTACGCGATCTACTCGACGAGCTCGACCGTCGCGCGGCAGTTGCACACCGTCGAGCGTGCTGCCGACGTCGCCAAGAAGGTCCAGACCAGCATCGAGACGGCGATCCGCTTCATGCGCAGCGCCAGCCTGAACTCGGTCGTCGTCTACAACGGCACCTCGTGGATCACGCCCGTCGATGCGACGCCCTACACCGCGATCCGATTCCAGCGCGTGCTCGGTCTGCAGACCAAGACCAGCTCTCCGCTCTCCAATCCGCGCACCCTCGAATGGGTGCGTGACCCGCGGGAGACTGCGAACGGCGTCGACGACGATGGCGACGGCCAGGTCGACGAGGGTTTCCTGCGCCTGACCGACGAGGATGGCAGCAAGCGCATCCTGGTCGAGGGCGTCGAGATCTTCGAGCTGACACGCACGAGCCGCCGGCTGATGGTCACCGTGCAGTGCGCGGTCCGGGATGCGGAGAAGCACGTGCAGCGGCTGCGCGCGGTCGAGAACCTGACATTGCGCAACAACTGAGGAGGCAACCATGCAGGCAACCCAGGAAAGGAATGAGGCGGGCTTCGTGCTACCTATCATCGGCCTCGTGCTGATGCCGCTTCTCTTGATGGTCGGCACGTCGGTCATGCTCTCGAACTCGCGCGGGCGCACGAGCCTCGAGTACCTGAACCAGGAGCGCATGCTCCTGGCCGCCGAGGCCGGCATCGACCGTGCGATCTACCTCGCAAACCTGAGCCAGCTCTCGACCGGGATCGACTACACCTACGACCTCGGGGCAGGCATGAGCACGACCTTCCGCGCGGTCGACACACTGCTCGATTCTGTCGACAACGATGGTGACACCAACGTCGACGAAGCCGACGAACGCGGCTTCCAGGTCACGTCCGTCGGCAAGTACAAGGGCAAGCAGCGGCGCCTGGTCGCCCACACGCGGCCGATGGCCGAGCTGCCCGTCTTCGTGTCCGCGTTGACCCTCGAGGATCCGAACGCGGTGCTCTCGGCCAACGGCAATGCGTTCACGATCGACGGCAACGACCACAACATCGATGGGTCACCCGGCCCGAACGCGCCGATCTTCGGGGCGACCGTCACCAACCCGGGCACCGTCGCCGGCCTGCTCTCCGGTCTCTCCGGGGCGCAGCAGAGCCGGATCACCGGCGCCGGCGGCACGCCGAGTGCCGGCACCCAGGCTCCGCCCGACATCGACGCGCTCGCGGACCTGCTCGAACCGTTCGCGACCAACGTGATCGCCGGCGGCAGCTACAACGCGATCCCGAACTTCGGCAGTGCCGTGGCCGACATCTGGACGATCACGCACTGCACGGGCTCGCTGGAACTGGCCGGCAACCAGA
>CAZSKV010000307.1:0-4597 GCA_964607495.1 uncultured candidatus Brocadiaceae bacterium | reverse complement strand
GGCGATGCCCTGCTCGTCGACCCACTCCTCGTGGTTCTTGAACTCGTCCTTGTAGACCACGATCGACGACCAGCCGGCCAGCGCGTCGAGGCCGAGCTCGAGCACCGGCAGGCAGGCGAGCAGCGCGATCACGATCTTGTGCGTCGGCTCCACCGTGAAGCCGCTGCCGCCCTCGAAGTGCTTCTCGTGCAGGAAGAGCGTCGCGACCTCGCGCAGCTTGCGGCGCTCGATCTCGTCCAGCGTGTCGAGCAGGGGCAGCAGCTCGAGCCCTTTGGCCCACACCTCCTCGGGGATCTGGTGCCGCGCGAGGATGCGCCGGCGTTTCCAGTCGGAGAAGAAACCCGTCATCGTCAGGCGTCCCCGGCCGCCTGCATGCGGCGCAGCCGCCGCTCGTCGGCCGTCTGTTCGGCCTGCAGCCGGCCGAGCAGCACTGGATCCTCGTGGGCACGGATGCAGCGCGCGAAGAGCGGGGCGCGCTGCCGCACCAGCTCGAACATCTCGAGCGCGATCTGCCGGTAGGCGAAGTGCCCCTCGGGCGTCGAGCGCAGCTCGATGAAGTAGCCGACCTGGCGTGGATCGAAGATCAGCCGCGCGCGCTGCAGGAACGCGAACGGCGTGACGTAGCCCGCCTGCATCGGCAGGCGGCGGGCGATCTGCTCGCGGTGGCTCGCGGCGCGCTCGAGCACTTCGCGGTAGCGGGCCTCGAGCCCGGCCTCCTTGATCAGGGGCGGCACCAGGTACCCGTGGCAGGTCGTCAGCACCTGCTGCTGCTGCATGCCCTTGCGGTGCCGGCCGATGTCGCGGTAGGCGCCGAAGTCGACCAGGATCTCGAAATCGAAGGGCTGCGCGCCCTCGAGTGCGAACGGCAGGCTGTCGCGCGGCCCACGCGCGGCCATCAGGCTCGTGAAGAGGCGCTCGCGTCCGGCCGGCGGCTGCGTCTTCACCTGCGCGAGCACTTCGGCGAACGGCAGCGATCCCTGTTCGTAGAGCAGCGCCGCGAGCAGCTTGTCGTCGAGCTCGGGGTCGCAGGCCAGCAGTTGCACGTTGGGGCGGCCCGCGGCCGGACGCGGCGCGCGCAGGCCGAGTTCGGCCGCGAGCTCGGGGGCGGTGCGATGCTGCGCCGCGAGGAACGCGTTTTCCTTGGCGTGAGTCAGCAGCGTGCGCACCACGAGGTCGGCCTGCTGCTTGATCCTGGCGCCGACCGTGCGGAACTCGGCCAGCGGGTGGGAGAGCAGTTCGACGACGATCTCGGCGACCGTGCGGGCGTCGGCCACGAGACCCCACTTGGTGTAGAGCGCGGGCGTCAGCAGGTAGCGCGCGCTGTCGAACGCCTCGGCGCGCAGCGCGCGCTCGTAGGCGGCGGGTTTCTCGCCGGGTTGCAGGCCCCGGAGCCGGCGCAGGTGGTCGGGAAGCAGCTGCTGCAGCTCCTGGTAGAAGCCGAAGGTCTCGGCGATCACGGCCTCGTAGGCGGCCGCGATCTCGCCTCCGGCCGCCGAGACGTCAGGGTCGCGCCAGTGACCCTCGTTGCTGAACGAGATGTAGCGCGTCGACGACTCCTCGAACGAGCAGCGCCGCTCGCGCTGGATGAAGCGCGTGACCAGCTGGGAGACGTTCTCGACCGCCATGTGCAGCCAGGAACCCTCACGCAGCGAGTTGTGCCCGTGGTCGATCGCGTACGTCTTCAGGAACTGGCCGGACTTGTCGTCGAGGATCTCGGCGAGCCAGTCCCGATCCGGCGTGGCCGGGAGCGCGAGATCCTCGAACCGGCGCCCGCTCTCCTCGAGGCCCTTCTTGAGCCGCGACAGGAAGTTGTCCCGCATCGACAGCGGGCTGCGCGAGTAGACGCCGTTCAGCGTCGCCGCGGTCTCCGGCGGCAGGTTGCGCACCAGATAGACGTCGGCGTGTGCGGCCGGCTCGACCACCGAGAAGTACTGGGCGAGCAGCTGGCGTTCTTGCGGCGTGTAGGCCATGGCGGCGGGCCGCGAAGGATAGGCCCCTGGTCTCCGGAATAAACCGGGGCCGGACGGTCTCTCGGCGGCCGGCCCCGTCAATCGGCGGCGTCAGGAGTCAGGAGGGAGGAGGAATGCTCCGCCGATCAGCTGGCTCTGCCCAGGTTCCCGGACCAGGAGTTGCCCATGCGAGTCACGGTCTCACCGAGGTGACTGAACATCTGCCGCAGTTCGTCGGCGATTGCCGTGCGGGCGATCTCGACGATCGACAGCTCTTCGGGCTTCGGTTGACTCTGCTCGAGGGCTTCCAGCCGCCGCATCAGCAACTGGACACGCTCGTGGTCTTGGGGGGACATCGCCATGCAAGAGCCACTAGCTGCGGGGAAGGAGAAGGTTTCGGCTCAGTGCTGGGCTTCCAGCCAGCGCTCGACCTCGATCGCCGCCATGCAGCCCGAGCCGGCGGCGGTCACGGCCTGGCGGTAGTAGCTGTCCTGGCAGTCGCCGCAGGCGAACACGCCCGCGACGCTGGTGGCCGTCTTGCCGGGCACGGTCTTCAGGTAGCCCTTCTCGTCCATCGGCAACTGGCCCTGGAAGATCGCGGTGTTCGGCTGGTGCCCGATCGCGAGGAAGAGGCCGTCGGCCTCGACCTGGCGCTTGGTCCTGGTCTTGTTGTCGAGGAGCTCGAGGCCGGTCACTTTGCCCTTCTTGACGTCGAGCACATCGGTGACTTCGGTGTTCCAGAGCACCTTGATCTTCGGGTTGGCGATCGCGCGCTGCGCCATGATCTTGCTCGCGCGCATCGAGTCGCGGCGCACGACCATGTTCACTTCGCTCGCGAACTTGGTCAGGAACGTCGCCTCCTCGCAGGCCGAGTCGCCGGCGCCGACGACGTAGACGCGCTTGTTCTTGAAGAAGAAGCCGTCGCAGGTCGCGCAGGCGGAGACCCCGCGGCCCTGCAGGGCCTTCTCGTTCTGCAGCCCGAGGTAGAGGGCCGAAGCGCCGACGCTGATGATCAGGGATTGCGCGTGCAGCGTCTGCTCGTCGCTCGTCCGCACCGTGAACGGGCGCTTGGCCAGATCCACCTTCTCGGCGAGCACGGGCAGCACCTTGGTGCCGAAGCGCTCGGCTTGCTTCCGGAAGTGCTCCATGAGCTCGGGGCCCTGGATGCCCTCCGGGAAGCCCGGGTAGTTCTCGACTTCGGTCGTGATCGTCAACTGGCCTCCCGGCTGTGGTCCGGCGAGCAGGACCGGGGCGAGGTTGGCGCGGGCGGCGTAGATCGCAGCCGTGTAGCCCGCAGGTCCGGAACCGAGGATCAGGGTCTTGAGCGCGTTGGTCATGTCTGGGGTCGGGTGGCCGAGAAGGTAGCCCAGACGAACGGCCGTGTGCGCGCAGTTTTTCGCGGCGCCCCCCGGCGCCGGAAGTACGCCAAAAAGTACCGCGTACTTTGTTACTAACGAAGCCGCCGCACGTACTCGAGGTCCTGGGCGGTGAGGGCGCGTGGCTGCAGGCTGCGGCGCGCGCTCGCGTCGACGGTGCGTTCGTGGTGGAACGCGGTGGTTCGCACGAGGTCGACGACGAGGCGGCCCTCCTCGCGCACGACGACGAAGGTGCCGGACTTGCCCTGCTCGTTGGGGTCGCGGATCGCGATGTGCCACTCCGGCGGATGCGGGGTCACTCCGGTCACGACCAGGCGCTGCTTGCCCTTGGCGCGGTCCAGGGGCAGCGACTCGAGCGCCTGCAACGAGTCGCGCGCGAGCAGCGCGGCGAGGGCGCGGCGGTCGCCGCCGAAGAGCGCGTCCTGGAACGCCGCGAACACGCGCTCGGCATCGCCCTCGGGCGACGAGCAGGCGGCGGGCAGCAGCGCGGACAGCAGGGCCAGCAGCAGATGGGGGGGGCGCATCGTGCCCCTACCATCGGCACTTCAGCGCGCGGGGTTGAGACCCTGGGAGCCGAGCATCGTGCGCGCGAGCTGCGCGGGATCCCCGCTCTGGGTCATCACGCGGAACGCGTCCTCGAGCCGGCTTTGGCCGCGGATCTGCTGCAGCGTGCCCTCGGCGAGCTTCTTGCCGGCGTGGATCACGACCACGCGGTCGGCGAGCGTCTCGACGACGTCCAGCAGGTGCGAGCTGTAGAGCAGCGTCCCGCCCCGGCGCGCGAACTCGCGCATGATCTCCTTCAGCAGGAGCGTGCTGCCGGCGTCGAGGCCGGTCAGCGGCTCGTCGAGGACGAGCACGCGGGGCCCGGGCAGCAGCGCCGCGGCGATCGCGACCTTTTGCAGCATGCCCTTGCTGAATGCGCTCATCGGCTCGTCCCCGCGCGCGCCGAGATCGAAGCCGTCGAGCAGCTCGCGGCTGCGGGCCGTGATCGCGGCGTCGCCGAGGCCGAAGAGCCGCCCCTTGAGCAGCAGGTACTCGTGCGGCGTCAGCGGCTCGTAGAGCATCGCGGTCTCGGGCACATAGCCGAGCAGGCGCTTGGCGGCGCGCGGTTGCGCGCGCACGTCGATCCCGGCGACCTCGAGCGTGCCAGCGTCCGGATCGACGAGGCCGGTCAGGCAGCCGATCGTCGTGCTCTTGCCCGCGCCGTTCTGGCCGAGCAGGGCCGTGATCTGGCCCGGTTCGGCGGCGAAGGACAGGTCCGCGACCGCCAGG
>CAZSKV010000306.1:0-14825 GCA_964607495.1 uncultured candidatus Brocadiaceae bacterium | reverse complement strand
GCCAAGGGGGGCTACCGCCCCCCTTGGACCCCCTGCACGGGGGGCCTTGAGCACGGGAGCACGGGGGGACGCACGGGCACGGGAGCACGGGGGACCGCCTGCAGGGGGGGAGTGTCGAGCACGGGGAGGTGGAGACGGGGGGGGAACCCGGGGGGTAGCTTGGGAGGATGGAGTTCCTGGCGCAGCCGGCGACGGTGGCGGTTGCGGTGCACGTGGGGGTGGTCGTCGCCGTCGGGTTGCGCGTGGTGATGGCGCGGCCGGTGCCGGGGGTGGCGCTGGCCTGGCTGCTGCTGGTGGTGATGCTGCCGGGGGCGGGGTTGCTCTGTTACCTGGGGATCGGGGAGCGGAGGTTGGGGGCGCGGCGGGCGCGGCGGTTGGCAGAGCTGCGGCTGCCGTACATGCAGCGGCTGCGCGAGATCCTGCATCGGCGCAGTGCGCAGGTGGTTTGGTCGGGGCTTCCCGACGCCTGCGAAGCGATGAACCGGCTCGGGATGACGATGGCTGGCATCCCGACGATGACCGGCAACGAGGTCGCGCTGCTCGGGGACCTGGGCGAGGCCATGCAGTCGATGCTGCAGGACGTGGAGCGGGCGCGCAGCACGCTGCACATGCAGTTCTACATCTGGCACGCCGGCGGGTTGGCCGACGCGATGCTGGAGGCCGTGGTGCGTGCGGCGGGGCGCGGGGTCGAGTGCGGCATTCTGGTGGACGCGCTGGGCAGCAGGGGCTGGCTGCGCGGCCCACAGCCGCAGCGCTTGCGCGCGGCCGGGGTGAAGGTGGTCGCGGCCATGCCGACAGGGCCCGTGCGTGCGCTGTTCCGGCGCAACGACCTGCGCAACCATCGCAAGATCGTCGTGATCGATGGGGACATCGCCTACACGGGCAGCATGAACATGGTCGACCCTCGCTGCTTCAAGCAGGAGGCGGCGGTCGGCCAGTGGGTCGACGCGATGGTGCGCATGCGCGGGCCTGCGGTCGAGGCGATCAACGGGGTGCTGCTCGCGGATTGGTTCCTCGAGACCAAGGTCTCGATCGAGGAGCTGATCGGCAGCGGCGATCTCCGGGAGCGGCCGGGTCGAGGTCGTGCGAACGTGCAGGTCCTGCCCTCCGGACCAGCCAGCACGGGCGATGCGATCCTGCAGATGCTGCTGCTGATGCTCTACGCGGCCCGCCGCCGCGTGGTCGTCACGACGCCCTACTTCGTGCCGGACGAGGCGATGCTGCGGGCGCTCCGCTCGGCCGCTGCCCGGGGCGTGGCGGTCACGCTGATCGTGCCGGACAAGGTCGACTCGCTGCTCGTGCGCTACGCCAGCCGCTCGTACTACGAGGACCTGATGGCTGTAGGCGTGCAGATCCAGTGCTACCGCGGCGGCCTGCTGCACACCAAGTCGGTCGTCGTCGACGAGCAGATCGC
Source organism: uncultured candidatus Brocadiaceae bacterium (assembly GCA_964607495.1). GTDB lineage: Bacteria > Planctomycetota > UBA1135 > UBA1135 > UBA2386 > CAZSKV01. The sequence goes on along the minus strand of CAZSKV010000306.1, from coordinate 13,411 downwards.
GATGTTCGGCACCGTCAACCTCGACATGCGCAGCTTGTGGCTGAACTACGAAGTGTCGCTCTTCGTCTACGAGACCGCGTTCGGCGCCGCGCTGCACGCGCTCCAGGAGCGCTACCTCGCCGAGTGTTCGCTGCTCGATCCGGCGGCCTGGCGGCGCCGCGCGCTGCCGGGGCAGCTGATCGACAACCTGGCGCGTTTGTTCAGCCCCTTGCTCTAGGAGCGCTCACACGGCGGCGAGGCCGGGGAGGGGCGTCGGCTCCTCTCCGGTCCGCAGGCGCGGCAGGGAGATCTCGAACTCGCAGCCGCCCTCGGGGTGGTTGCGCAGCGCGATCAGGCCGCCGTGATGAGCCGCGACGCGCCTGGCGATCGCGAGACCGAATCCGGTACCCGAGGACTTGAGGGTCAAGCCGGGGGCCCGGAAGAACCAGTCGAACACGGAGTCGAGGTGCTCGGCCGCGACTCCGGTCCCGTGGTCGCGCACCGAGACCAGGATCGACTCGCCGGCGACCTGGACCCGGAGCTCCACCTGCGATCCACGGGGCGAGAAACGCACGGCATTGCGCACCAGGTTCTCGAGCATCGCCTCGAGCAGCACCGGATCACCCATCACCTCGAGCTCGGTGTCGCCGTTGCTCGACTCCGCGAGCGTGGGCACGATCCGCACGCCGCTCGCATGGGCCAAGGCCTGCGAGCGCGCCACGGCTTCCACGACGAAGTCGTGGACGTAGACGGAAGCGTGTTGGCTCTTGTCCTCCTGTGCGAACGGACGCGCAAGCCGCAAGAAGCTGTCGACGAGGTCCGCGAGATGCCGCATGTCCTCGGCGATGCCCCTCGCGAGCCCGCGGACGGTGTCGGGATCGTTGCTGCAGCGGAGCAGGCGTTCCGTCTGGCTCAGCACGGTCGCGAGGGGCGTCTTGATCTCGTGCGCGATGTTGCCGACGAAGCGCCCCTGCGAATTCGCGAATTCCTCGATCCTGGCCTGCATGCGGGCGTGTTGCACCCGCAACGTCGCGAGCTCGGCGCCGGCCGCTGTGGTCGCCGTCGTGGAGTGGTGCGCGAGCAGCCAGGCGGCAAGCGCCGAACTCAGCAGGCCAGCCGCGAGGCATGTGACCGGGAGGATGGAGATCCGGCCGCGGACTCCGCTCCAGACACCCGCCGCTGCGCACGCGGTGAACACGAACGTGCCCGCCAGCAGGAGCCGGAGGTTGCGCCCGGTCGCGGCAGCGCTCACGAGCGGGGCGCCGTCCGCGCCCGTTCTTCTTCGAGTACTGGGGAGTCGACGAAGCGATAGCCGCTCCCGATCACGGTTTCGATGCGCCGCTCGCGCGAGCCGCGGTCGACCTTGCGCCGCAGACTGGAGACATAGACGTCGATCACGTTGCTGCTGGATTCGTGGTTCATGTCCCAGACGCTCTCGCTGATCATCGATCGCGTCAGCAGCTTGCGCGGGTTGCGCATCATGTACTCGAGCAGGGCGTACTCCTTGGCCGAGAGCTTGATCGCCTTGCCGTCGAGGAAGACCCTGTGCTCGTGGAGGTTCATCACGAGGTCCCCTGACCGGAGCGTCGCGCCATCGGTCGCCTGCGCGCGGCGCCAAAGGCTGCGCACGCGCGCCAGCAGTTCGTCGAACTGGAAGGGCTTGGTCAGGTAGTCGTCAGCGCCGGCGTCCAGGCCCGCCACCTTGTCGGAGGTCGCGGCCAGCACCGACAGCATCAGGATCGGCGTCGTGACCTTCTGGCGACGCAACTGGTTGCACAACGAGAGGCCATCGCCGTCGGGCAGCACCACGTCGAGGACGATCACGTCGTAGTTCTCGACCAGGGCCAGTTCGTCGCCCTGCTTGGCGGTGGTCGCGACATCGACGCAGTACCCGTGCTCTTCCAGGCCGGCCTTGGTGGATGCGCCCAGCTTGGCGTTGTCCTCGATCAGCAGGATGCGCATGCGATTCCCCGCGGAGCCGTCCACTGTAGGGGAACGCTGCCAGCGGGAACAGGACGCAGAGCCTGACTCGCCTGCGAGCGCGCCGTTGGTGCGCAGCTCCGCGGCAGGGCCACGCTGGCGCCCCGAAGTCGCGACGAGGTGGAACCGTGTCATGGTCAGGGGGGAGGGGAAACTCGCCGCGCGGGCACCGGCCCCGCGGCGCTGCAGCCCGATCCTGCCCGCCGCGGCGCTCGAGACGGCGCGCGGCAACGACGGCGGGAGGACCGTGACCTTCACTTCTTGTTCCAGATGACCAGACCCTGGTCGTCGCGGAGTTTCGCCGACTTGCCATCCACGCTCAGCGCACCGGCCACGAGCACGGTCTGGCTGCCGTACTTCACCGGCGAGCCGGTGACTTCGACCAGCCTGCCGACACGCAGACCGAGGGCCTGCTGGTCCGCGTAGGCTGCGGGCGCCGCGTAGACGATGACCTCGCGGCCTTCCGCGGTGCGGATGCGCAGACGGACGCGCTCCTCGCGGATGTCGCCGACGCGGACCGAGCCGATCGTCGTGACGGTGCCCTTGACGGTCTCGAGCTTCTTCACGTCGTAGGAGTCCGCGAACGGCACCGGCGTCACGCCCGAGGCGTCGACGGGGATCACGTCACCGTTGCCGATCGCCTGGTTGGCGCGCGCCTTGGCGCACTGCTCGCGACAGCGGGTCAGCCACTCGTCGTTGTTCAGCGCCGGCAACTTGCCGCCCGACAAGGCCATCACTTCGAGATTCTCCGTGGTGCACGGGAGCACGAACACGGCCTTCTCGTGATTGAGGGTCATCGCCTCGGTGGGGACCAGCACGAGCTTCTCACCCAAGCCGAGGGTGCCGCCGAAGCTCAGCAGCGCGCCATCGACCGCGGCGAAGTTCGTGTCGACGATCAGGTCCTCGACGTCGGCGAGCTTCCTGAACTGCACGTCGACCACGTCCATGCCGATCAGCTTGCTCAGGCGACGGTGCACGAACACCTTGCTGGTCGGGGCACGGTCGACACCACTCTTGCCCTCGACGCCACTGCCCTTGGGCTCGGCTGCGCCTTCCGGGCGCGCCTTCTCGTGCCGCGCACGGTAGTACTCGTCGACCTGTTTGGCCCAGGTCGGGTTGGCCATGTCAGGCCACTTGCTCTGGTCGAAGCCGGGTGCCGCCTTCAGCGTGTCCTGATCCAGGCCGAGCGTCGCCCGGGGCTTGTCGTCCGTGCTGCGCTGCGTGACCTCGATCACCCGCCATGGCATCGCGAAGTACTTCTCGCCCATGCCGAGCACACCGCCGAATCCGACCACCGCGTAGGCGATCCGCTGATTGGCGCCGTCGAGGACGATGTCCTCGATCTCGCCGAGGCTCTCGTTCTTCGAGTTGGTGATTGCACAGCCGATCAGCTGGCTGGCCTTGCAACGGGCGGTACCGCGCAGCTGCGCGGACTGCGCGCCTTTGGTCGCATCGGACTTGTGCGGCAGGTCCTGGGCCGCGAGGCCGCCGGCGGCCACGGAGAGCAGGAGAGGAGTCATGTAGAAACGTTTCACTGGGAGTTCCTGTTGTTCGGGTTGGGGTCCGGATCCGAGCCACCTGTTTCCGCGTCGCGATCCCCGTTCGGCGAACGAAGCCCGGCGGAGTCCAGCTGGGTCGGAGCGCATCGCTGTCGCCGGGATGGTGAAGCAGCGGGAGAGTTCCGAGATGGCGTCACACGACGCCAGGGCACTTCTCTAGCAACCACGCCTGATCTCGCCGTGAGATCGGCGTGAGTTCGCCTTCACACCGGCACTGGTGCCGGAGAAGTGCAGTGTGAACCGATTCTCATCCCCATTTCAGTCCGTCCTCAGCGCTGAAGTGTAGATGGCGCACCTCACTCCACTGCCTCCGATCCGCGCTCGTTCACTCCGGTCCTGGGATCCGACCCACACGGTGATCCACACGGCGCCCCGCCTCCACACCTCTCACAGTCATGCCCAATCCCACCTCGCTCTGCTTCTGCCTGCTGCTGGGTGCACTCAGTGCATGCGCGGACCAGGGTCTCGACACCCAGGACCGCCCGCGAGGCGACTTCAACTCGCGCCAGCCCCCCTACACCGGCACGACGCCCGATCTGCCGCCTGCCGACCGTGGAACCGGAACGGGCAGTGGCGGCGCCGCCGCGGCTGCACCGGAGCCCGTGACGTTCTTGCTGGTCGGCAGCGGGCTCGTCGCCATCGCGCTGCTGCGGCGACACCGGCAGCCCAAGGCCTGACGGGTGAGGGGCACGGCGCCCGCACGCACGTGAAGCGGACCACACCTGCATTTCATCCGGCGCTCACGGCCGGCAACTAGCCTCGCGCAGCCCTCGCGGCGCCGTGGGCCGCGAGGTGCGCAAGGCCCCTCTTCCCAACGACAAGGAGTCGCATGCAGACGCTGCGCCGGCCGATGAACGTGCAGCGGATGGCGACCGTGCGCGAGGCCTTCCGGTTGCATCGCCTCGCGCGCTCGCTCAGGTCCCGCTGGCGCTTCTACCTGGAGCACAATCTGTTCGCGGCGGCGCAGTCCGCGCGACTCCTGATGATGGAGCACCTCAGCGGTGCGTGCCAGCAATGGCGCCTGACCCTCGACGTGGACGAGTGATGCGACGCGCCGGCGCGAGCCCCCGACGGACGGGCTCGTCGCGGCTCCGGCGCCGCGACACCGATCCCGCGCTGCCGGCCTGCAGGGGTGGATCCGGAGGCAGGGAGTGATCCACGCGTTCCGCTTCGGCCGCCGCTGGCGCCCGCCCGCGGCCGCGCGCGAGCCCGAGGAACTGATCCGCTCCGAGCTGTTCAGCACCGAACGCCTGGAGCAGCATGGTGAGAGTCTCGCGATCGCACAACGCATCGCGCCAGGACGCGGCCTCGGTCGCTCCCTCGTCGCCCGGCTCGAGGACAACAGCCGGGTGCTCCGCGACTCGTATCGAGCGATCGCCGCAGCCATCCGTGAGGAGCGCGCGATCACGCCGGCGGCGGAATGGCTGGTCGAGAACTTCCACGTCGTCGAGGATCAGATCCGCGAGGTCCGGGAGGATCTGCCGGAAGCCTACTACCGGCAGCTGCCCAAGTTGGCGGCGGGGCCGTTGGCGGGCTTCCCGCGGGTCTTCGGCCTGGCCTGGGCCTTCGTCGCCCACACCGACAGCCTGCTCGAGCTGCAGGCGTTGACCCGCTTCGTGCGGGCCTATCAGCGCGTGCAGCCGCTGACGATCGGTGAACTCTGGGCCGTGGCGATCACGCTGCGGATCGTCCTGGTCGAGAACCTGCGCCGTGCGGCGGAGGGGATCGCGCGCCGGCGGACGGCCCGGCAGGAAGCGGACGCACTCGCCGACAATCTGCTCGAGTCCGGCACCGCAGCGGACGCGGTCCTGCTGGCCCATGCTGGAGCACCGCTGCCGATCGCCTTCGCGGTGCAGCTGGTGCAGCGGCTGCGGGACCAGGATCCGGTCGTGACGCCTGGCCTGCGCTGGATCGATCAGCGCCTTGCCGCCCAGGGCACGACCGCCGACAAGATCGTGCGCGAGGAGCACCGGCGCCAGGGCGCGATGAACGTCACGGTCCGCAACGTGATCACGAGCATGCGCCTGATGTCCGCGATCGACTGGACCAGCTTCTTCGAGAGCGTCAGCCTTGCCGACGCGGCGTTGCGGGCGGAGAGCGGCTTCGCGGCCATGGACTTCCCGACGCGGGACCGCTATCGGCACGCGATCGAGGAGCTCGCGCGCGGCTCTTGCCGTCCGGAGCTCGAGGTGGTCGCGGCGGCGATCCGAACCGCGCGCGGCGCGCAATCTGACACGCCGCGGCTGGACGATGCTGCTGCGCGGAATCGCCGGCTGGATCCCGGCTACCACCTGATCGGGGGTGGCAGGCTGGCCTTCGAACGGCAACTCGGATTCCGGGTGCGCGTGCGCGACCGGCTGACCCGCCTCTACCGCACCACCGGGATCCTCGGGTACCTCGGGACGATCGCCGTACTGAGCGCTGCGTGCCTGGCGCTGCTCCTGCTCGGGGTGGGGGCGGCCGTGGCTGGCATTCCGGTGCTCTGCCTCCTGGCACTGCTCGCGCTCGTGCCGGCCTCGGATCTGGCCGTGGCGCTGGTCAACCGCCGCGTGACCCGACAGCTCGGGCCACTCCCGCTCCCGGGCCTCGAGCTTGATGGCGGCGTACCCGCCGAGCTGCGCACCCTCGTCGCCGTGCCGATGCTGCTGACGACCAGCGCCGCGATCGAGGAGCAGATCGAGCGGCTCGAGGTCCATCACCTCGCGAGCCCGGACGACGATCTCTGCTTCGCGCTGCTCGCCGACTGGACCGACGCCGCGGCCGAGACCATGCCGGGCGACGACGCGCTCCTCGGCACCGCCGCCGCGGGCATCGACCGGCTGAATCGCAGGCACGGGCGGGCGCCCGGCGGCGAGCGTTTCCTGCTGCTGCAGCGGCGGCGGATCTGGAATGCCGGCGAGGGCAAGTGGATCGGGTGGAACGCAAGCGCGGCAAGCTGCACGAGCTCAATCGCTGGCTGCGCGGCGCGACGGACACGACCTTCCTCGCGGTCGGCGGCACGCCACCGGTCGTCCCCCCGGGCATCCGCCATGTGATCACCCTCGACGCCGACACGCGGCTGCCGCGTGGAGCAGCCCGGCGGCTGGTCGGGAAGCTCGCGCACCCGCTGAACCGGCCGAGCCTCGACCCGCGCAGCGGGCTCGTCGTCGAGGGCCACGCCGTCCTGCAGCCGCGCATCACGCCGTCGCTGCCGGCGGCAGGCGAGGGCTCGTGGTTCCAGCGCATGTCCTCGGGGCCGGCCGGCCTCGACCCGTACGCGTTCGCGGTCTCCGACGTCTACCAGGATCTGTGTGGCGAAGGCTCCTACACCGGGAAGGGGATCTACGACGTGGATGCGTTCGAGGCCGCGCTGGCCGGGCGGGTCCCGGAGAACGCGGTGCTGAGCCACGACCTGCTCGAGGGGATCTTCGCGCGCGCGGGGTTGGCGTCCGACGTCGAGCTGGTCGAGGACTTCCCCGCGCGCTACGACGTGGCCGCCGCCCGCCAACACCGTTGGGCGCGCGGCGACTGGCAGTTGCTGCCCTGGATCCTCGGGCGTGGCCGCAACCAGGCCGGCGACCGGGTCCGGACCAGGGTGCCGCTGATCGGTTGGTGGAAGCTCCTGGACAACCTGCGCCGGACGCTCGTCGCGCCGGCTGCCTTCCTCACGCTCCTCTTGGGTTGGTTGCTGGGCGGCGCTGCGGGCACCCTCGTCAGCGGGTTCGTCCTGCTGACGATCGCAACCCCCATCTTCGCGCCTGGGATCGCCGGACTCCTGCCCCGGCGGCGCGGGGTCGGCTTCCGCAACCACCTCCGCAGCGTGCGCGCGGACCTCGCACTGGCCGCGCTGCAGTGCGGCTTCGCGGTGGTGATGCTCGCGCATCAGGCCTGGCTGATGGGTGACGCGATCCTGCGCACGCTCTTCCGCCTCTTCGTGCGGCGCCGGCGGATGCTCGAGTGGCTGACCGCGGCCCAGGCGAAGTTCAGCCTGCCGCTGGACGCCGGCGGGTTCTACCAGCGGATGGCCGGCGGCGTCTGTCTGGCAGCCCTGGTGGGGCTGCTGGTCGCTGGCACTGCGCCCGGCGCCTGGCCGGTCGCGGCGCCGTGGGTAGCCGCGTGGCTCGTGGCCCCGCTGGTCGCGCAGTGGGCCAGCCGGCGGCCGTCCGTCGCCGTCACCGCGCGGCTCCCGGCCGGCGCCACTCGGACCCTGCGGTCGATCGCGCGCCGCACCTGGGGTTTCTTCGCGGCCTTCGTCGGTCCGGAGGACCAGCAGCTGCCGCCCGACAACTTCCAGGAGGAACCCAGCCCGGTCCTCGCCCATCGCACCTCGCCGACCAACATCGGCCTCTACCTGCTCTCCGTGGTCGCCGCCCGCGACTTCGGCTGGATCGGCACCGCCGACACGGTGGCGCGGCTCGAAGCGACGCTCGACACCGTGGCGCGGCTCGAGCGCTGCGGCGGCCATCTCTACAACTGGTACGACACGCGCAGCCTGCGCCCGCTGGAGCCGAAGTACGTCTCGTCGGTGGACAGTGGCAACCTCGCCGGGCATCTGCTCGCGCTCTGCAACGCCTGCCGCGAACTCAGCCGGGCGCCGGTCGTGAACCCCGCGGCCCGCGATGGTCTCGAGGACGCGCTCGAGCTCGCGCGTGCGTCGCTGCGCTTCCTGGTGGACGACAAGCGCACGCAGACCGTGAGCCAGTTTCAACTCGACGAAGTGATCAACGCGTTCGCGGCGACGTTGGCAGCGAGCCCTGCGGATCCGGCGGGCGCCGCTGCCTGGTTCGCTGCGCTCGCGCGCGACGCGGACACGCTGACCGACATTGCCCGCACGCTCGCCGCCGAGCGTATGGACGCCGGCAGCGCCGAGGTGCTCGCGTGGATCGAAGCGGTGCGCGCCGGCGTGGAGGCGCACCAGCGCGATCTCGAGGCGATGCTGCCATGGGCCGGGATGCCCGGCGCCGCCGATCCGGCGCTCGCGGCGCTGCTCGGGTCGATCCCGAGCCTGGCGGAGCTGCCCGACCGCGCCGAGGCTGCGGTCGCGCTGCTCGCGCGGGACCGCAGCGCCCGGGCCGACGCGCTGATCGCCGCGCTCGGGCACTCGGCCCACGCTGCCCGTGCGCTCGAACGGCGCCTCGCCGACCTGCAACAGCGCGTCGGCGAGTGCGTGCGCGCGATGGACTTCGGCTTCCTCCTCGACCCGGTCCGGCAGCTGCTCTCGATCGGCTATCAGGTCGCGGAGGGGAAGCTCGACCCCAGTTGCTACGACCTGCTTGCCTCCGAGGCGCGCCTCGCGAGCTTCGTCGCGATTGCCAAGGGCGACGTGCCGGCCAAGCACTGGTTCCGGCTCGGTCGCGCGCTGACGCCGGTGCGCCACGGTGCGGCGCTGCTCTCGTGGTCGGGCTCGCTCTTCGAGTACCTGATGCCGATGCTCGTGATGCGCGAGCCGGAGGGCAGCCTCCTCGACCAGACGGGACGCCTCGTGGTCGCGCGGCAGATCGAACACGGCAGGCAGCTCGGTGTGCCCTGGGGCGTCTCGGAGTCCGCCTACAACGTGCGAGACCTGGAGCTCAACTACCAGTACTCGAGCTTTGGCGTCCCTGGCCTCGGGCTCAAGCGCGGCCTCTCGGCGGACACCGTCGTCGCTCCCTATGCGTCGGCACTCGCGGTGATGGTCGATCCGCAGGCTGCCGTCGCGAACCTGCAGCGCCTCGCCGCTGCCGGCGCGTGCGGCCGCTATGGCTACTACGAGGCGCTCGATTACACCGCGACGCGCCGGCCGCCCGGTGCCGCGGTCGCAGTCGTCCGCGCCTTCATGGCGCACCACCAGGGCATGATCCTGGTCGCGATCGGCAACGCCGTCCACGGCGGGCGGATGCGCGCGCGCTTCCACGCCGAAGCGAGCGTGAAGGCGACTGAGCTCCTGCTGCAGGAGCGGATCCCGCGCGACATCCCGCTGGCCCGGCCCCGCGCCGAGGAGGTGCGGGCGGCACACACGGCGGGCGAGACCGTGCCGCCGACGCTGCGCCGTTTCCACACGCCGCACGATCCGATTCCCCGCACGCATCTGCTCTCGAATGGCCGCTACGCGGTGATGCTCACCGCGGCGGGCTCGGGATACAGCCGCTGGCGTGACCTCGCGGTCACCCGTTGGCGCGAGGACGTCACCTGCGATCCGTGGGGCACCTACGTGTTCTTGCGGGACGCCCGCAGCGGCCAGGTGTGGTCCGCCGGCCATCAGCCGAGCGGAGTCGAGGCGGACAGCTACGAGGTCACGTTCGCGGAGGGTCGCGCCGAGATCGTCCGCCGCGACGGCTCGATCCAGACGACGCTCGAAGTGGCGGTCTCCCCGGAGAACGACGCAGAGGTGCGCCGCGTGTCGATCACCAACCTCGGCAGCCAGGGACGCGAGATCGAAGTGACCTCGTACGCAGAGGTCGTGCTCGCACCCGCGGCCGCGGACGCGGCACACCGTGCGTTCGGCGGCCTGTTCGTGCAGACGGAGTCCGTACCGCGGCTCGCGGCCCTGGTGGCCACACGCCGGCTGCGGTCGCCCGACGAGACCGGACTCTGGGCCGCGCACCTCGCGGTGGTCGAGGGCGAGAGTGTGGGAGGCCTGCAGTTCGAGACCGACCGCGCGCGTTTCCTGGGGCGTGGCCGCAGCATCCGGGCGCCGATCGCGGTGATGGATGGCAGGCCGCTCAGCAACACGGCCGGCCCGGTCCTCGACCCGGTGTTCAGCCTGCGCCATCGTCTGCGCATTCCGCCCGGGGCGACTGCGCGCGTCGCGTTCTGGACGATCATCGCCCCGACCCGCGCCGAGGTGCTCGACCTGGCCGACAAGCACCGCGATGCGACGGCCTTCGATCGCGCCGTGACGCTCGCCTGGACGCAGGCGCATGTGCAGCTGCAGTACCTCGGCGTGAGCACCGAGGAGGCGCACCACTTCCAGCGCCTCGCCAACCGCATCCTCTACTCGGATCCGAGCCTGCGCCCAGCCCAGGAAGTGCTTGCGTGCAACGAGTGCGGACCGGCGACGCTCTGGGCCCACGGGATCTCGGGCGACCTCCCGATCGTCCTCGTGCGGATCGACGAGACCGAGGACCTGGAGATCGTCCGGCAGCTGCTCCGTGCGCACGAGTACTGGCGGATGAAGCTGCTCGCGGTCGACCTCGTGGTCCTGAACGAGCGCGCGACCTCCTACGCCCAAGACCTCCAATCCGCACTCGAGACGCTGGTGCGGACCAGCCAGCCGCGTCCGGGCCCGCACGCGGACCGCGCGCAGGGTCGGGTCGTGGTCCTGCGCGCCGACCTGCTGCCCAGCGAAGTGCGCGGACTCCTGCAGACCGTCGCCCGCGCCGTGCTCCTCGGGCGTCGCGGCAGCCTCTCCGAGCAGGTCCAGCGGCAACGGCGCCCCGAGCCGGCGATCCCGCCGCCGAAGTGGCGCACCCCGGCGGCCGGCCTGCGACACCGTCTGCGCCAGGAGCCGGCGCCGTCACGCGAGCCCGAGTTCTTCAACGGCCTCGGCGGCTTCGCGGACGGCGGGCGCGAGTACGTGACGACCCTCGGGGACGGACAGTGGACTCCGGCGCCCTGGATCAACGTGATCAGCAATCCCGGCTTCGGCTGCCAGGTCTCTGCCGAGGGCGGCGGCTACACCTGGGCGGTCAACAGCCGCGAGAACCAGATCACCGCCTGGGCGAACGATCCGGTCGGGGACTGGCCCGGCGAGGCGTTCTACGTGCGCGATCACGACAACGCCGCCGTGTGGACCCCGACGGCCTTGCCGATCCGGACCGCCGGCGCGCAGTACCACGCGCGGCACGGTCAGGGCTACAGCCGCTTCGCGCACGAAGCCCACGACCTCCGGCTCGAACTCCTGCACTTCGTGCCGCTCGCGGACCCGATCAAGATCTCCCGCCTGCAGGTGCAGAACCGCTCGACCCGGTCGCGGCGGCTCTCGGTCACTGCGTACGTCGAATGGGTGCTCGGCCCGACGCGTGCGGCCACCGCACCTCATGTGGTGACCGAGCTCGATGCGACGACGAAGGCGCTGCTCGCGCGCAATCCGTGGCGCCAGGAGCTCGGCCGCCGCGTCGCCTTCCTCGATCTAGGCGGACGGCAGACGGCGTGGACCGGGGATCGCACCGAGTTCCTCGGCCGCAACGGCACGCTCGATCGCCCGGCTAGCCTGGCCGGCGCCGTGCCGCTCTCGGGCAGCTGCGGCGCTGGCCTCGACCCCTGTGCCGCGCTCCAGGTCGAGATCGAGCTGCCGCCTTGGGGATCGACCGAGATCGTGTGTTTCCTCGGCGAAGCCGCGAACCGGAGCGAAGCGCTCGCGCTGCTCGCGCGCTATCGCGCCGCCGACCTCGACCAGGTCCTTCGCGCGGTCACGCAGCATTGGGACGACACGCTCGGAGCCGTGCAGGTCCGGACTCCGGACCGGGCGCTCGACCTGCTGCTCAACCGCTGGCTGCTGTACCAGACGATCGCGTGCCGGTTGTGGGCGCGTTCGGCCCTGTACCAGGCCAGCGGTGCCTACGGGTTCCGCGACCAGATCCAGGACGTGATGGCGCTCGCACACGCCCGCCCGGACCTGACGCGGGAGCATCTGCTGCGCGCCGCAGCCCGGCAGTTCGGCGCCGGCGACGTGCAGCACTGGTGGCTGCCGCACACCGGGCGCGGCGTGCGCACGCGGGTCGCCGACGATTGTGTCTGGCTCCCGTACGCGGTCCTCCACTACCTCGAGGTCAGCGCCGACACGGCGGTGCTCGAGGCCGTGATCCCGTTCCTCGAAGGCCCGGCGTTGCGCGCCGGGGAAGCGGATTCGTACTTCCAGCCCACGCTCGCCGCGGAGTCCGGCACGCTCTTCGAGCACTGTGCGCGCGCTCTCGACCGGAGTCTCGGCGTCGGCGTGCACGGCCTGCCGCTGATCGGCACCGGCGACTGGAACGACGGCATGAACCGGGTGGGCGCCGGCGGCAAGGGCGAGAGCGTGTGGCTCGGATGGTTCCTGCACCTGAACCTCTCCGAGTTCGCCGTGCTCGCGACCGCGCGCGGGGAGAGCACCAGGGCCACGGCGTGGCGGCAGCATGCGGCCGGTCTGCGCACGGCGCTCGAGAACGAGGCCTGGGATGGGGCCTGGTACCGGCGTGGCTTCTTCGACGACGGGACGCCGCTGGGCGCCAGGACGAACGCCGAGTGCCGCATCGACTCGATCGCGCAAGCGTGGGCCGTGATCTCGGGCGCCGCGGAGCCCGGACGCGCCGCGCAGGCGATGGCGGCGGTGGCCGAGCACCTGGTCTTGCGCGACCAGGGCCTGGTCCTGCTGCTCACGCCACCCTTCGACCGCGCACTCCCGGACCCCGGATACATCCAGGGCTACCCACCGGGCATCCGCGAGAACGGCGGTCAGTACACACATGCTGCCGTCTGGTCGGTGATCGCGTTCGCGATGCTCGGCGACGGCGACCAGGCGGCCGGGCTCTTCGCGCTCCTGAACCCCATCCTGCACGCGGCCACCCGCGCTGGCATGCACCGCTACAAGGTCGAACCCTACGTCGCCTGCGCCGATGTCTACTCGACGCCGCCGCACGTCGGCCGCGGCGGCTGGACCTGGTACACCGGCACCGCCGGCTGGACCTACCGCGCCGGTCTCGAATGGCTGCTCGGCTTCCGCCTGCGCGGCGCCACCCTGGTGATCGATCCGTGCGTGCCGACGACGTGGCCCGGCTTCGAAATCGAATTCCGCTACCACGGCGCGCGCTATCACATCGCCGTCGAGAACCCGCACGGCCACAGCCGCGGCGTCGCCAGCGTCGAACTCGACGGCGTCGCGTCGACCACGCCATTGGCGCCGATCCCGCTGGTCGATGACGGCGCCGTGCATCGGTTGCGCGTCGTCCTGGGTTGAG
>CAZSKV010000305.1:0-4547 GCA_964607495.1 uncultured candidatus Brocadiaceae bacterium | reverse complement strand
GCCGACGCGCAGCGCGGCGGCGACCCCACCCAAGCCTGCAGCCCAGCCTGCGGCAGTCCATGCGGCGACCAAGGCCATGGCCGACTTCCGCTCACTGCTGCGCAAGGCGCGCGAAGGCCAGACGGTCTCGTGAGACGCCTGTTCCTGTTGTTGCTCTGCCTGCTCGTCGTCGTCGCGCCTGCCGCGGCGCAGGGCCCGATCCCTGGCACGCCCACCGGTACGCCGACCGGCCCGGCGGCGGGCGGCCCGTCGCTGTCGCTGAACCTCTCCCCTGGTTCGACGCAGCAGGACACGCTCTCGGGGGCCGTGCAGATCGTGCTGCTGATGACGATCCTGTCGCTGGCCCCCGCGTTGGTCATGACGATGACCTGCTTCACGCGGATCGTGATCGTCCTGTCGTTCCTCAAACGGGCGATGTCGATGCAGGAAATGCCGCCCGCCACCGTGGTGACCGGGTTCGCGGTGTTCCTGACCATCTTCCTGATGAAGCCGGTCGCGACCGACATCTACGAGCAGGCCTACCGGCCGTACGCGGCGCAGCAGCTCGGCTTCGAGCAGGCGACCTCGGTCGCCACCCAGCGGCTGAACCGGTTCATGCTCGCGCAGACCCGCGCCGAGGACGTGCAGCTGATCCTGGACCTGTCGAAGGACCCGCGGCCCCAGATGCCGCAGGACACGCCGTTCCACGTCACGGTGCCGGCGTTCATCCTGTCGGAGATCAAGACGGCGTTCCAGATGGGGTTCGTGCTGTTCCTCCCGTTCGTCGTGATAGACCTCGTGATCTCCTCGATCCTGGTGTCGATGGGGATGTTCACGCTCCCGCCAGTCGTCGTCTCGACGCCGCTCAAGCTGCTGCTCTTCATCCTCGTCGATGGCTGGAACCTGCTCGTCACGTCCCTCGCCGAGAGCTTCACCCAGGCCTGAGCTGACGCCCATGGACGACCTCACGATGATCGACCTGGCCAAGGCCACGTTGCTGACGTCCCTGATGCTCGTGGCCCCCGTGCTGCTCGTCGCGATGTTCGTCGGCATCGTCGTGAGCCTGTTCCAGACCATGACGTCGATGCAGGAACAGACGCTCGCGCTGGTCCCGAAGATGCTCGCGGTCGTTGCGACGCTGCTGCTGCTGATGCCCTGGATCCTCGGCACGCTGCGCGACTTCGCGCGGGGACTGATCGGTCAGCTCGCCGCCTTCGGGCCACCAGGCGCATGAGCGGACTCCAGTGGCTCCTGCCGTTCCTGCCGGCCTTCGTGCTGCACCTCGTGCGCGCGGGGGCGTTCTTCACGGTCGTGCCGATGTTCGGCACGCAGAGCGAGTCGCGCCTGCTGCGCCTCGTGCTGACCGTCGGCCTCGCCGGGATCTTCTGGTGGCTCTCGCCGAAGGTCGTGCCGGTGTCGAACCTCGTCACGCTGGCGCTGCTGGCGGCGCGTGAGGCCCTGATCGGCCTGTTGGCCGGCTTCGCGGTCATGCTGCTGACCGCCGCCCTCGTCACCGCCGGCGAGATCATCAGCAACGAGATGGGGTTCTCGATGGCCCAGCTCATGGACCCGCTGACCGGCAAGTCGACGCCGGTGGCCGCGAGCCTCTTCGAGGTCATGGGCTATCTGCTGCTCTTCGCGACCAACCTGCACCACGAGGTCCTGCGGGTGCTCGCGACCAGCTACGAGCTGCTGCCGGTCGGGGGCGGATTCGACTTCGGGCCGGTGTTCGAACGCATCTCGAGCCTGGTCGCCGACTCGATCGAGTACGGCCTGCGCTACGCCGTGCCGACGCTCGGCGTGATGACGCTGCTGACCGCGGCCTTCGTGATCCTCGCCCGCGCGGTGCCGAACCTCAACCTGATGGAGTTCTCGTGGAGCGCGCGCATCCTGCTCGCGCTGCTCGCCTCGGCCCACTTCCTCTACGAGGGCAGGGATCTGCTGCTCGGCATGTTCATCGACATTCTCGGCCGCTCGCGGGCCCTGTTCGCCGGAGTCTGAGCGATGGCCCTGTTCCGCGACGACGAAGGCCGGACCGAGAAGGCGACCCCGCAGCGGCTGGACGATGCGCGCAACCGTGGACAGGTCGCGCTCTCGCGTGAGTTCGTGATGGCTGGCACGCTGCTCGTGGGCGTGCTGATGTTCGAGTCGCTGGGCGGCCAGCTGATGGGCGCTCTGCAAGAGAGCCTGAAGGCCGGCCTCGACGTGCGGCTGCCCAACCACCGGCTCGGCGACGGCGAGGTGGGTGGCTTCGTGCAGGAGCTGCTGCTGCACCTGTGGGTCGTCGGACCCTGGCTCGGCGTGTTCCTCGCGGTCTTCGTCGTGGCGACGGCCCTGTTCGGCTACGGGCAGATCGGCTTCCGTGTGGCCTGGGAGGCCCTCGGGATCAAGTGGGAGCGCCTGAACCCGGTCACCAACCTGCAGCGCCTGTTCCAGTTCGGCTCGATCGCGCGCACCCTGCTCTCGGCCGGGAAACTGCTGATCCTCGGCGGCGTGCTGTGGCTGGTCCTGCGCTCGCGCTGGCAGCGCTTCGCGAACCTCTACGGCGTCCCCGACTTCGCGAGCGCCGTCGGCGTGATCGCCGAGGCGATCTTCGCGGTGTTCTTCTGGATCGCCGCCGCCGTGCTGCTGCTCTCGCTGGCCGACATCGCCTGGCAGCGCTACGAGCACGCGAAGGGTCTGATGATGACCAAGCAGGAGGTCGACGACGAGCGCAAGCGCAACGACGGCGACCCGTTCGTCAAGAGCCGCCAGCGCAGCGCGCGCATGGCGATCATGCGCCAGCGGATGATGGAGATGGTGCCGAAGGCCGACGTCGTGATCACGAACCCGACGCACTTCTCGATCGCCCTCAAGTACGACCGTCTGAAGCACCATGCCCCCGAGGTCGTCGCCAAGGGCGTCGACGAGATGGCGCTCAAGATCCGCGAGCTCGCGCGCGCGCACGGCGTGCCGTTGATGGAGGATCCACCGCTCGCGCGCGCCCTGTTCCGCGCCGTGAAGGTCGGCCAGCAGATCCCCGAGAAGTTCTACAAGGCGGTCGCGGCCGTCCTGAGCCACGTGCTCCGACTGCGCGGCAAGGTGGCTTGATCGATGCGTGACGCAACAGCCAGAGCCCTGACCACCAACAACGCGCTCGCGATCCTGCTGATCGCGATCCTGGCGGTCATGTTGATCCCGTTGCCGCCGGCGATCCTCGACGTGCTGCTGACGATCAACATCTCGGTGTCGCTGATGATCGTGATGACGGTCCTGCACGCCGGGCGTCCGATCGAGTTCTCGACCTTCCCGAGCATCCTGCTGTTCACCGCGTTGTTGCGCCTGTCGCTGAACGTCGCGTCGACGCGCCTGATCCTGCTCGAGGGCAACGCCGGGCACATCATCAAGGCCTTCGGCGACTTCGTGATCGGCGGCAACTACGTCGTCGGCATCATCGTGTTCCTGATCCTCGTGATCATCCAGTTCGTCGTGATCACGAAGGGCCAGAACCGGATCAGCGAGGTCGCCGCGCGCTTCACCCTCGATGCGATGCCGGGGAAGCAGATGTCGATCGATGCCGACCTCAACGCTGGCATCATCACCAACGAGGAGGCCAAGTCCCGGCGCAAGGAACTCGCGCGCGAAGCCGAGTTCTACGGCGCGATGGACGGCGCCGGCAAGTTCGTGCGCGGCGACGCCGTCGCCGGCCTGATCATCACGGCGATCAACATCGTCGGCGGCCTGATCCTCGGCATGACGAACCACAACCTGACGCTGCAGGAGTCGTTCGCCAAGTACACGGTGTTGACGGTCGGCGACGGCCTCGTGTCGCAGATTCCCGGCCTCGTCGTCTCGGTGGCTGCGGGCATCCTCGTGACCAAGAGCGCCTCGGAGGCAGGCCTCGGCGTCGAGATGAACTCGCAGATGCTCATGCGCCCGCAGGCAATGCGTGCGGTCGCCATGATGCTCGCCGGCATGGGACTGCTGCCGGGTCTCCCGTTCGTCCCCTTCGCGATGCTGGCCGGTCTGCTGTGGGTGCTCGCGGCTCGCGCCGCGGCCACGACCCGACGCGCCGAGCAGGCGGCCGAGGCGCAGGCCCAGCAGCAGGCCGAGCCCGCGCAGGCGCCGATCGAGGAGCTGCTGACCGTGGACCGGCTCGGCATCGAGATCGGCTACCGGCTCATCTCGCTCGTGGACCCGGGCAAGCACGGCGGGCTCCTCGACCACATCCGCCAGGTGCGGCGGCAGTTCGCGTCGACGCTCGGCGTCGTCGTGCCGCCCATCCGCGTCAAGGACAACATCGCGCTCGAGCCCAATGCCTACCGCATCCTGCTCGGCGGCCAGCCGATCGCGGTCGGAGAGCTGCGCGCGGGCATGCTGCTCGCGATGGACCCCGGCGGCATCGCTGGCACGATCCAGGGCATCGACACGCTCGAGCCCACGTTCGGCCTGCCGGCGAAGTGGATCGCCGAGTCCGACAAGGACCGCGCCGAGGTGCAGGGCTTCACGGTGATCGACGCGCCGTCGGTGCTCGTCACGCACCTCAGCGAGGTGCTCAAGAAGGTCGTGCACGAGCTGCTGACCCGCGA
>CAZSKV010000304.1:0-3728 GCA_964607495.1 uncultured candidatus Brocadiaceae bacterium | reverse complement strand
GCCGCGGTCATGACGTCGCCCGCAGTCTCCTCGGCTTCGTCGGGCACTTCGAAGCTCTCGGCGTCCGTCTCGTCCAGCTCTTCGGACGACATGTAGAAGGAAGCATGTCCGCGCCGCGGCCTCGCATCGGGATCCTGCGTGTAACGATCGACCAGGTCACGCATCGAGATCACACCGACGATCCGCCCGCGCGAGTTCACGACCGGCAGTCCCGAGACCTTGTTGTCGGAGAGGGCGCGTTCAACATCCGATAGGGGCGCGCTGTCCGGAACGGTGATCAACTCCTTCTGCATGATGTCGGCGGCCGTGAGCCTGGCCCAGGTCGAAGGAGCAACTGCTTTCGGGTTCACCATCGGTCGGTCTCCATGCGTTCGGACATGCCCGGCAACGTCACGAGTATCGCGATCCTTTCAGCTTCACAAGGAGTTAAGGTGGGCGTCCGATCCTTGGCAGCTGCTCGAGCAACATCATGAATCCCATCCTGACTGTCGCGGCCGGCCTCTTGACCATCGTGGGCGCCAGGGCCCAGGATCCAGGGCCCTCGCGGGCCGACGATCTGGACCGGCGCATCCGCCGCATCGTCGCCGAGGAACTGGCCAAGGCCAGGGAGACGCTGCTCCAGGACCTGCGCAAGCTGCTCGACGAGCGCCTGTTGCCGGCGCGGCTGCCGCCTGCCGCCGAACCTGGGGCACCGGGCCACCAGGGCCGGGGCGCGCCCGCTGGACCGCCGGGTGTGAACCGCCGCGGCAGGGATGGCCTTGCGTTGCCCGAGCCCGCCGACGCGAACCACTTCGTGCTGGATCTCGCGCAGACCGAGCCTGGACGACTGCCCAAGGGGCTGACGAGCGTGGGCACCGCCGGCACGCCGGCTGGCAGGTGGGAAGTCGTCGCCGGGGATGCGCACTCCGGCCGCGCCCTCGCGCAGTTGGACGGCAGCCAGGTCGACCGCCGGTTCCTGCTGGCGATCGCCGACGCGACCTCGTTCCTCGACCTGAGGGTGTCGGTGCGTGGCAAGGCGATCGATGGCGAGATCGATCAGGCGATCGGGCTGGTCTGGCGCTACCAGGATCCTGACAACTACTACCTGGTGCGCGCGAACGCGCTCGAGAGCAATGTCCGGCTCTACCGTGTCGTCGGCGGCAACCGGGTCAAGTTCGCGGGCAAGGAGGATCTCGAGATCCCGGCGCAGAAGTGGCACACGCTGCAGGTCGATCATCGGGGCGACCTGATCGCGGTCCGCTGGAACGGCAACCTGATCTTCGAGGCGCACGACGCAACCTTCGATCGCGCCGGGAAAGTCGGCCTGTGGACCAAGGCCGATTCGGTCACCTGGTTCCAAGGACTGCAGGCGCAGGAGATCGAGACCAAGAAGATCCGATAGAGCCATGCAGCCACCGGCGAGAAAGCTGGCCGGCTCGAGCCGGCCACCATGGCCTGCCACGAGTGCGGCCTTTCGCCAACTTCACGGAGCATTCAGCCGCTCCGTGCGATGCTCGCTCCCGTATCAGTCGTTTCCAGCCGCCCACCTGGCCACAGCCCAACCTGCTCCCGGACTGGCTGTGTGCCGCATCCAACCGAGAAAGACCCATGAAAGCGCTAGTTCTCCTGCTCGTAGGCCTCTTTGCCTGCGTGCTTCCTTCCCAGGATCGTGGCGAGAAGCTCCATGAACTTCGCGTGCGCATCGACCGCCTGATTGCGGCCGAGAAGAAGCTGCAGAACGAGCGCGAACGCCTCTTCCGCGAGGTGCAGCTCCTGCTCTCGCACCACGAGGGCGCGGGTCAAGCCCGGCCGATGCCGCCGATGCGCGGACCCGATTGGCCGAGCGAAGCGCCAGCCAGGAAGGAGATCCGGCACGAGGTCCGGAAAGACGGCGCACACGAGGTGATGATCGAGGTGCGCGAGCGGGCCTCTGCCCAGCGCAACGCCAAGAAAGCGAAGCAGGAGGAGGAGGAATGCGAAGAGTGCGAGGAATGCGATGAGTGCGAAGAGTGTGAAGAGTGCGAGGAGGCCGAAGAGGTTCGCGCAGCACACAAGCACGAGCACCAGGCTGCGAAGCCGGCCCAGAAGGCAAAGGCTGCGCAGAAGGCCAAGTCCTCGCGCAAGGCAGGGCCTGCCCCGAAGGCCGAGCTGCCGCAGGCCGCGCGCTTCCGCGTGGTCGAAGTCCCGCAGCCGCCCCCGCCTCCGCACCTCTTGCCTTTCAGTGGCCGCGCCCAGCCGGCGCCCGAGCCGACCGTGATCCGCCTGCGCCAGCCGGAACCCGGCAAGAGCGGGACCTGGACCGAGGTGAAGAAGGCTGCGCCGGAAGGCACCGAGGTCCGCGTCCTGCGCAAGCAGGCCACCGGCGAGGCCACGCTCCGGAGGACGACCACCGTTCCGCAGGGGTTCGACGACTTCGGACCCGTGACGCCCAAGACTCCAGTCAAGGTCCTCGAGCCGGCGAAGCCGGCGGCTCCGGCGAAGAAGGTGATCCGCGCCGACGTGCGCGTCGAAGTCTGAACTCGGATGCGCGTTCTCGTCGTCGAGGATGAAGCCGACCTCGCGAGCGCGCTGGCCAAGGCCTTGACCGAGGAGGGCTTCGCGGTCGACGCCGTGCAGGACGGCGAGTCCGCGGCGTTCCAGGCCCTCCACTGCGACTACGCCGCGGTCGTGCTCGACTGGATGTTGCCCGGGATCTCCGGGCTCGAGGTGCTGCGGCGCCTGCGCCGGCAGAAGGCCACCCCGGTCCTGGTCCTGACTGCCCGCGATGGGATCGGCGACCGTGTCCTGGGCCTGGATTCCGGCGCCGACGACTACCTGACCAAGCCCTTCGCACTGGCCGAGCTCTGTGCGCGGTTGCGGGCATTGATCCGGCGCTCCAAGGCGCAGCCGGATCCGGTGCTGCGTTTCGGCCCGATCGCGATCGACACGGCCGCCCGCGAGGTCCGGCGTGAGGGGACTCCGCTGCACCTGACCGCGAAGGAGTACACGCTCGTCGAGCTGCTGGCCCTGCATCGGGGCAAGCTCGTGACCAAGTCGCAGATCTACGACCACATCTACGCCGAGGACGACGACACGTTGTCGAACGTCGTCGAGGTCTATGTCGCGAACCTGCGCCGCAAGCTGGGCAAGGAGTTCGTCAAGACCAAGCGCGGACTCGGCTACCTGGTCGAGTAACCATGGCGCGGTCGCGCTCGTTGCGCCGGTCGCTGCTCGGCTACTACGCGCTGATCTTCGTGCTGGTGCTCGGAGCCTTCGGCACCGTGCTCTACGAACAGCGCCGCGGCGAGATCCTCGCCGGCATCGACGACGAGCTGCACGTCCAGGCGCTGCTGGTCGCGAACGCGATCGACCTCGACGCAAGAGGGCGTTTCGAATTGGACCTGCCCCAGGAGGCGCTCGGTTTCTTCGCTGGCGCCAGTCCGACCGCGCCCGCGTTCGCGATCTGGCTGCCCGACGGTTCCCTGGGCGATGCAAGCCGCCCGGAGTTGCGCCGGCTGGTGCGCCCCGGGCTCGGGACCCTGGTGCACGGTTCCTTCCGCGGCGTGGTCGTGCCCGGTCCTACCGAGGTTCGCGTGCTGGTCGGTCGGGACGTGCAGCGCGAACACCTCCTGCTGACGCAGTTTGCCGGCCTGCTGATCGCGGTCGGCGGCCTCGTGCTGTTCGCGGCCCTGCTCGGCGGCTGGTTCCTCGTCAGGCGTGCGCTCGCGCCGATCGACAACATCTCCCGCGCCGCCAGCGTGATCAGCGCC
>CAZSKV010000303.1:0-2439 GCA_964607495.1 uncultured candidatus Brocadiaceae bacterium | reverse complement strand
CCCGCGCTGCCGCCGGTGCCCGAGCCGTTCCGCTCCGCAGTGGAGCGCAAGGACCTGATCCAACGGTTCCAACCGCCGAGTCCGATCGCCGGATTCTGGGAGTTGCGGAAGATCTCGGCGCCGAGCCTGACCATGCCCGAGGGCTTCAAGGGCTACCTCGTGATCGGCGACCGCCACATGTCGCTGCACCTGATCGGCCCCGGCGTGAAGCCGGAGATCCCGTTCTTCCAATCGGGGTTCCGGCGCTACCGGGTCGTCGGCGACCAGATCTGGTCGACCTCGTTGCTCGGTGTGACCAACAAGGAGAACGGCGAGGTGCTCGTCGACTCGGCGCCGATCGAGGAGCGGCGCACGTTTCTTCTCGCCGGGTCGCAGCTGCGGATCAGCAAACCTACGGGGGAGTACCTGGAGTTCGTGCGGATCGAGTGAGCCGCGCGCGGATCCGGTCCCGGATCTGCCCGGCCTCGGTCCCGCCGAGCAGCTGGTGCGCCACCAAGTAGGCCGCGATCCCCAGCGCGATCGGCAGACCGAGCTGGAACACCGCGCGCATCCAGCGCGAGCCTGCAGGCAGACAGGTCTGCGCCAGCAGCACGACGCCGAGCATCGCGAGGGCCGCACCGGCGATCCGCAGCAACGGCACCAACGAGGGCGTCGCGCCGGGACACAGGCTGTGGAATCGGCGGCGCAGCAGCAGCGCGTTGAGCAGCGCCGAAACGCTGGTCGCTATCGTCAAGCCGGCGACGCCGAGGCCCACGCCGAGCACGAGCACGAGGTTCAGCGCCAGGTTGCAGAGCAACAGCCATCCAGCGACGCGGGCCGGCGTCTTCATGTCGCCGACTGCGTAGAGCGAGCGCGCGTAGAGCTGGGCGGCGCCAATGCACGGCAGCCCAGCGACCAGCGTCGCGGTCGTGCGCGTCGTCCACCAGGCATCCTGGGCCGTGAACTTGCCGTGCACGAAGGCGATGTCGACGAGCTCACCTGCGGTGGCGACGAGGCCGAGGCTCGCGGGAACCGTGATCCAGAGCGTCCACTGCTGGGCCTGACGCACGACTTCCGCGAGGCGCTGCTTCTGGTCCCGCGAAGCGATCGCGCTGAAGTGCGGGAACACTGCCGTCGCGAGCGCAAGGCTCGTCAACGCGTGCGGGAACAGCAACAGCCGGTTCGCGAGGTAGACATGCGTGTTGGAGCCCGCGCCGCAGAACCACTCCGCGAACGACTGGTCGATCAGCATGCTGACCTGCGTGAGCGACATGCCGAGCACCGTCGGGCCCATCAACCAGAACACCGCGCGCGCGGGGTCGCCGGTCCGCGGCCAGCGTGGCCGCGCCAGCGCCTGCCGCCGCGCGAGCTGCACCAGCGAGGGCAGTACCTGCGCGCAGCCGCCGACGAGCAGCACCCAGGCGAGCACGAACACGATCTGCTTCGGCTCGCGCACGCCGCACGCCAGACAGCCGCCGATGCCGGCGATCCAGAACACGTTCAGCACCACCGGCGCGGCGGCCGGCAACCCGAACACGCCGAGCGCATTCAGGGCGCCACCGAAGATCGCCGTCAGGCAGATCGGCAGCACGTAGGGGAACAAGATCGCGGTCAGCTGCAGCAGCGTCGTGGTGCGCTCCTGCGCGCTCGCGAGGACCTTGCCCTCCGCATCGAGCGCGGCCGTCAGCTGCAGCCAGGACCAGGGCAGGACTGAAGTGCCGGCCAGCACGAAGAGCACGAGCGCAGTCAGGACGACGATCACCGCGCCGCTTACCGACGCCAGCAACGCGGTCGCCTGCGGCTTGCCCTCACGTTCGAGCGTGGCGGTGAACCTGGGGATGAACGCCGCCGAGAGCGCGCCCTCGCCGAGCAGCCGGCGCAGCAGATTCGGGAACATCCAGGCGAGGTTGAAGACTCCATTGACCCAGCTCGCGCCGACGGCGTGGGTCATCAGCACGTCGCGCACGAACCCGAGAATGCGTGAGAGCAGCGTGAACGCGGAGATCGAGAAGACCGCTCTGACGACGCTGCTCAACGCCGGCCCCTGACCTTCCGCCAGTAGACGCGGCCGATCAACGCCGAGAGCACCGCGGCGCTGGTCCACGCCAGCACGCCGTGGTGTTCGTGCGCCGGTGTCGCGGCAGCGCGCGGCTCGATGCCGAACCCAGCGAAGAGCGCATCGAGCGCCACGCCGCTGGCCAGGGCTCCGAGCGCGACCGCGGCCACGTAGAGCATCGCCCCGCGCCTGCCGAGCATCTGCGCGGCGGCCGCGATCGTCACGAGGTTGGTCGCCGGTCCGGCGAGCAGGAACACCAGCGCGGCGCCGGGGGAGAACCCGCCGGCGATCAACGCCGCCGCGACCGGTGTCGCCGCGGTCGCACACACGTAGATCGGGATGCCCGCAACCAGCAGCACGAGCATCTGCACCCAGGTCGACGTGAAGTAGCGCGCGAGCCCGCC
>CAZSKV010000302.1:0-11453 GCA_964607495.1 uncultured candidatus Brocadiaceae bacterium | reverse complement strand
TGCAGAACCCACCCGCTGGCTGGCCGCGGATCATCCCCGCACTCTTCTACCAGGACGCTGCGCAGGCCCTCGACTGGCTCTGCCGCGCGTTCGGCTTCGAGCTGCGCCTGCGCATCGACGGGGCGAACGGCCGCGTCGAGCACTCGGAGCTCGCCTTCGGCGAAGGCGTGATCATGGTCGGCTCGGCGCGCGATGCCACGACCGGAGCCGACCGCGCCTGGTGCGCCTCACCCAAGCAGCTCGGCGGGTCGTGCACGCACTCGCTGACCGTCTGCATCGACGATGTCGATGCCCACTGCCGCCGCGCGCGCACGGCCGGCGCGAAGATCACGGCCGAACCTTCGGTCCAGGACTACGGTCCGGAACACGGCGCATACCACTCCTACCGTGCGGTCGATCCGGAGGGGCAGCAGTGGTACTTCATGCGCTGCGTGCGGGAACCGGCGAAGCCGTAGGCCTGCCACTCAGTCGCGCGCGCGCTTCCAGCTCGGATCCGGATCGAAGACCAGGATCGCCTCCGCGCGCTGCTCGGTCTCTGCGCCAAGGTCCTTCTGGTAGACGACCCCCGCGTGGTTGACGACGAAGGTCATCACCCCCGAGACGCCGTACTCGGCCGGATAAGCGACGATCGCGTGGCCACCGATCATGTTGCCGTGGGCGATGTAGTCGAACGCACCCCCAGGCGCGTGCTCGCCCTGCGCGGTCAAGATGCGGTAGTAGTAGCCGTGGTAGGGCTGCGGCGAATCCGCGCCGCGATAGCCTTCGCGCACGGCCCTGGCCGCGAACTCGCCGAGGGGGCTCTTGGGCTCTCCCTCTGCCGACCGCCAGTACAGGCCGTCGCGCTGCCCCTCCGAGCTCCGGAACTTCTGCGCATACTCGAGGATCGCGTCCCCGTCCCGGTCGATCTCGGCGTACTCACGCTGCGCGTCGACCGCGGCGAGACAGACCTCGATCGCGTCGAGCTCGTTGCGGCCGATGCGGCGGGAGATCAGTTCTTCGCGCCCGGCCGCGGTATCGAAGCGCCAGTGGCCGTCGCTCGCGACCAACGGGATCGGCATCGGCCAGTCGTCCTTGCCGATCGAGAGCACACGCGCGCCGTCGGCCGTGGCTTCGAAGCGGTGGTTCACTTCGTAGGCTGCGACGAACCAACGCCAGACCTCGCGGTCGGCAACCTCGTCGCCCGAGTCGATCACGTCGCGGCTGCCGGGACCGAGGATCGACTCGATCCGGTCCATGTCCTCTGCGCGCATCGCGTCGACCAGACCGGTCACCGCGGCCTCGGGGGTGGGGAAGCCCGGCTGGGTCGTCGCACAGGCGACGAGACCCAACGCGAGCACGAGCGGACGGATCTGCATGGGATGTCTCATCGTGACCACGGGGAGCTCAGCGCCTGCCTCCACCACCACCGCGCCCACCACCGCCGCCGCCGCGGCTCGCAGAGCCGCGCGCGCTCTGGGCGCGCGCCGCGCTGCCTTGGCCGGCGCCACTGAGCGCGCTGCCGCCGCTCGGCCGCGGCTTCGCCACAGGCTTGGCACTGCTCGCCCCGCCGGAGGGCCGCGCCTCAGGCTTCGCGCCGCTCGCGCCGCCGGAGGGCCTCGCGTCACGTCCGCCCGCCGGCGAGGTCTTGAGGTCCTGGGTGCCCGCCGCGGCGCGCGGCCGGTCCGCCGTGCCGGGCTCGGAACGGCCGCGGTAGGCCTCGCGCAACGACGCTCCGCTCGACGGTCCCTGCTGGAAGCGCTCGCTGGTCTTGCGATCCCCATAGCTGACGGCCTTGCGGTGGCTCGGATCATGCTGCCAGCTGCCCTTCCCGCCCGTGGTTCCGCGCTTGGCGAGGTCCTGCCGGTAGCGGTCGCGGTTGATGTCGCGGTTGCGGTTCACGTTGCGGTCGATGTCGATGTCGACCTCGCTGTGACCCCAATGGCAGCCACCCCAGGCATAGCCCCAGGCCACTCCGATGGCGACGCCCACGGCGAAACCGTAGGCCGGCCCACGGTAGTACGGAGGGTAGTAGTAGTACGGCGGGTAGGCCGGATAGGGCCAGGTGCTGTAGTAGACGACCGACGGGTTGTAGACGGGGACGTAGACCGTGTCCGGCGACGCGGACTGGATCACGATCGTCTCCCCTTCGGACTTGACGGTCTGCTCCTTCGACGACTCGAGGTGGCCGGAGTCCTTCGCCTTCTGGCGCAGCTTCTGCACGGTGTCCATGACCTGCTTCTGCTGCGCGAGGAACGCGTTGCCGAGCTTCTGCATCCAGTCGAGCTTCTGGTCCATCATCTCGAGGACCTGCGGGAACTGGATCAGCGACTTGACGCTCGGATCCCACTTCTTGGCCTCCAAGGCCCGCGTCAGGTCCGCGCCCTTGAGCTCGGGGCTTGCCTTGTACCAGCGTGCGGCCTCGACGACCTCGAGCGGATAGGTCGCGGCGATCAGGATCTGCGCGAGCAGCGCGTCGGGGTGCAGGGCGATCGGTGCGACCAGCTGCTCGAGCTCCTCGGGGCTGAAGGTCGCCTTCTCGCGCGTCGCCGCCTGGCTGTCCTGGCCCGGTGCGGCGGTGGTCAGCATCACGAGCGTGGCGAGGGCGCAGGCGAAGCATCGCTTCCACTGCGCGAGGGGTCTGCGTGGCGTCATCGGGGTGTGCTCCGCGGGAAGGCAGGCCCGATCATCGCGCCGGAGCCGCTCCGCGTCACCAGCCGAATCCGCGCCCCGGGGCGGACCGCAGCGGCACCGCCGCGGCCGCTCAGCGCAGCCCGGCGCAGGCGGCGAGGCGGCGCCGGACTTCGTCGACGATGCGCTGCGTGCCGGCGCCACCGAGCCCGCCGTACTGCTCCTGGAAGGCTTCGCGCGTGAGCCCCTCCGGCAGGTCGCGCACGTCGGGGAAGAAGTCGGCCGCGCGCACGCCCGCGAGGATCCTGGCCTGCATCGCGCGGGCCGACCTGGCGTCGCGCGTCGCGGCCAGCGTGAAGCGGTTGCCGGCCACATCGGCGGCCAGGTCCGCGAACGAGAAGCCCGTGCCCCCGGGCGTCGCGTCCATCAGCTCCTTGGTGATGCCGACCGCGAGCGAACGGTCGTTGTCGGCGAGCAGCGTGAGCCCGGCGCTGACCCAGAAGTGGCGCGGCCAGTCCTTGCGCCCGTGCAGGGTGACGCGCGCGCGCAGGGCCTCGGCCTGTGGCACGCGGCTCGCGTCGAGGTGCCGCTTCGCGACGGCGGCGACTCGTTCCTCCCCGAGGATCACCGCCAGCGCGAGGATCGCCGCGCGGTTCGGCAGCACCGGGTCGCCGCCGGCCGAGTTCTCCGCGGCGAACGCGAACGCGATCTCCAGCAGCTTGCCGAACGCGGCGTCGCCCTCGGGCACTTCGGCCGCGGCGGCCAGCAGGTGCTGGCCGGTGGCCCGCGTCGCGGCGTCGAGATCGTTGCTCACTCCGGTCGCGGTGCCCCAGACGAACACCCCCCCGCCCAGGCACGCGAAGGCCCCGGCGGCGAGCAGGTTGCGGCGCAGCGCGAGCCCGGCCAGCGCTCCGAGCACGGCGCTCAGCGCGGCGACCCGCAACTGCGCCGCGATCGGGAAGTAGCCGTAGTCGATCCACAGGGTCAGGACCGCGAGGCAGGGCGCGAGCACGAGGGCCAGGCCACTGCGCCGGTTCCAGCCCTTGCCGCCGAGCGACCACATCACCAGCGCACCGAGCAGCGCGATCCCGCCCGCGCGCATCGCCAGCGCGGCACCGACGCGCGCCGTGGCCTCACCGAGGCCGCCCACCGCGGCGACCATCGCCACGATCCAGTCGGCGGTGCCGAGCGGGCGTGGATCGGGGCCGAAGCAGAGCACGAGCGTCCAGAGGCCAAGCAGGGCCTGGGGAATCCATTCCCGTCGGCTGGCGCGGGCGTCGGGGGACGGAGGAGGTGTGGTCATCGGGATGCGGTCCGGCTGCCGGTCGGGCTCCGCTCAGAAGCGGATCGACCAGCTCACGAAGAGGTTGTGCGCGTCCGTGCCGGTGTCGGTCAGCGTGTCGCCGCGGAAGTAGCCGAGGCGCAGGCCTTGGGTCGGGTCGAGCCGGAGGCCGACCGAAGCGCCGTAGAGCAGGTTGCTGCGGGCATCGTCCTTGTGCACGCCGTTCACCTTGGATTCGCCCTCCCAGCCGTAGGCCACGCCGGCAGAGAACCAGAAGCCGCTCGTGAAGGTCTTCACCACGTGGGTCTGCAGGGCCAGGAGCGGATCCTGCTCGAGCTTGTTGCCGTTGAAGAACTCGTCGTTGTCCGTGAACGTGAACACCGTGCCGGTGAGTTCGAACGACCAGTCCTCGCGGGTGTGCAGCACGCCGAGTTGGGGGGCGATCGTGTAGCGGTTCTGCCCCAGGTTGATCAGCTTGTCCTCCATGTACTCGCCGAGCGGCAGCCGCACCTCGAGCGCCGCTCCGAGCGAGGTCCCGGTGCGGTGCTCCTTGCGGTAGTCGGCGTAGGCCTGGCCCTGCAGCGCCGGTGCCCCGAGCAGGCTGGTCGAGAGGCGCAGCACCGGGTCCGCCATGCCGTCGCGATGCACCGTGGTCGGAACCCCGTCCACGAGTCCGCTCCAGCGTCCCTGCTGGAACGGAACGTGCACGTCCAGGCGCGCGGTCTGCTCGAAGAGGCCGAAGTAGCGCGTGAACGAGACCAGGGCCGTGCTCAGTTCCACCTCGGCGTCTTCGATGCGCAGCACCGGGTCGAAGATCAGATCGCCGGTCGAGTAGACATAGCCTGCCCCGACCACGTTCGTGCCGACCGGCAGGTGGGTCCAGCGCCGCGGCTCGAGGTCTTGCGCCCTGCAGAGCGCCGGGATGGAGAGCCAAGGCAGCAGCCAGGCTGTGCACGGCTTCAGGAACGCTCGAACCATGGGGCGATCATTGGAAGCCCGGATCCGAGCGTCAAGGTGCTGATCGCGGGGGTGGTGGGCGACGAGGGATTCGAACCCCCGACATCATGCGTGTAAGGCATGCGCTCTAACCAGCTGAGCTAGTCGCCCCCGCCGGTGAACGCTAGCCGCCCCCACCCCCCGCAGCCAGCGACGCCCGGAACCCCGGGCGTCGCCCAACCCTCACCTCACTGCAGCAGCATCACCATGCCGCCGCCGATGAAGTGCGTCGCGATGCCGGTCGTGCTCGGCATGCTCATCCACGCATACGAGCAGCGGTGCGGGGCCACGGCGGAGGCCGCGGGCATTGTGGTCTGGCGGCCGTTCGAGATCGCGAGCGGGAGCGGGGTCTGGCTCGCGTCGAGGGCCAGCAGCTGCGAATAGAGGACGGCGCCGATGGCGGCGGGGTTGTTCGGGAAGCCGTAGCTGATGGCCGGGATCTGGTTCGTCGTCCCGACCGGCATGCCGAGCGGGATCGTCACGAGGGGACCCGCGTAGAGCGTGCTGCAGAGGACGCCGGAGAGGTTCTGGTTGACCACGTCGATGAGCGCGGTGACCGGCGCGCCGACGGGGGCATAGGTGCCACCGAACTGCAGGCGCATTCCGTAGAGCGGCGTCGGCAGGACGTCGGCGTTCATCATGCCGGAGGTGTGCCCGAAGGCCGCGGTGTTGCCCGAGGCGACGCAGCCGGTGCCGAGCAGTGTCCCGGCCGTGTGCGATGTCGAGCCGATGAAGTCGCGGTCGGTCTGGAGGAGGCCAGTCGCGGTGGCGTTCAGGTGGACGAAATCGATGACCAGCGCGTCGGTGCCCGTGTAGACGTAGGGCGTCGGCAGTCCAATCTTGAAGTCGAACGGGGCCGGACCGGGCACGTTCGCCGACCAGTCGGGGAAGTTGACCGCCGTCTGGTTGAAGACCGTGGTCCGCGTGCCGGCGAGGAAGTTGTTGTCCAGCAGGGTGCTGACGGCGCCGAAGTTGCCACGCCCGAGGTCGACCTTGAAGTCCAGCGTGGACGCACCGGGAGTCTGGGCGACGTTCCCGTTGCGACGCCAGGAGATCGACTGGATCACCATCGGGGTGCCGACCTGGCCCTGGTCGATCTGCTGGAAGCGACGGTTGCCTTGCCAGTGGTAGAAGACGGTGTTGCCTTCGGTGGCGTTCAGGCCGCGGGGGGAGGTCACTCCCTGGGCTGCGACGAGGGTGGAAAGGAGGATCGAAGCGGAGACGACTTGACGCATGTTTCGACGCTTGGGCTGGGTGATGGGTTGGGGGGAACCGTCTACGGAACCCGGAACATGACGACAGCGACCGGGCGCCTGGTTCCCTGGGAGTTGTCCCATGGCCACCTGCCGGCAGCTCAGAGCCTGAGAGAGAAAGCCGAAGTCGACGCCCTGGGATTGGCGGGCCAGCGTTCCGGCTGACTTTCAGGGCGCCCGGAGCGACCCGACCTCTGCATCTCCTCGGTCAGCGGAGCCGTGCGCGCGCTGGCGGCGGTCACCTTGCAAGGCTGCCGCGTTCGCTCCGACCCACAGCAGCGCGTTGTAGGTGATGGCCACCCACAGTCCGACCATGAGTGTCTTCTCGATCCCCGAACGGGGAGTTGCTGCAGCCCTCGATTGGTTCGCAGATCCGCGTTGGTGCACCCTGGAGTGGCAGCTCGGAGCTTGTAGGTTTCCTCAGCCTCGTCGGTGCCCATGCACTTGCGCCACGCGGCGACATGTGCGTCGTCGTCCTTCTTGGGTTGGTGCGGGTCGATGTCGCACGACTTCGGCTGTGGCACGGGAGCCAGCACCTTCACGCCCTCCTCGCCGGCGGCCTGAATGTCGTCCAGGCTCGTGTAGCCGCCATCCGCCATGTGCATCACCCGAGCCTCGGGATCGGTGGTCGATGCGCGAACCCTTTCCGCTTCCTCCGCTGTCTTCTTGCTCGCCTGCAGCGTCCTGAACTCCTCCATCGCCTTCTCGACCCGAGTCACGCGACCGCGCGCTGCCCGTTCGGCAGCTTCGCGCATCTTGTCGTTGCGCGTCGGATCGTCCTTGTCGAGCATCGCCTTCGTTGCGCGCATCTGCTCCTGCGCCGCCTGCAAGCACTTCTTCAGGCCCTTTGCGCTGCGGAACGACGCCGCACCTGCATTTGCCCGCACGCGCACGCCGTCCTGCGCGACGCGCTTCAGACGCACCAAGCTCTCGTTCATCAGCACGCCCAACGCCTGGGTCATCCAATTGTCGAGCGCTGCGCCGCGGTCGATCCGGGAGTCCCAGAGCGTGTGGTAGTTCAACTCCACCCCGCCGCAGATCCACCGATAGGCGTCATCGCGCTCGCACAGACGCTCGAGCTGGCGACTGCTTCCCACTCCTTCGCCCGTGGCAAACAGCCACAGTGCGATCAGCAACGCAGGGTCCGTGGCGGGTCGACCCGGCTCCTCGCCGCGAGACTTGATCGGCGCCTAGAACGCCTCGAGTTCCAGCTGCTCGACGAACTTCACGATTGCGCGCGCCCGATGATCGGGTGGGATCAACCGGTCGATGACCTGTGGGCGCAGGATCGACTGCCGTCGATCGGGTCGCTTCACGCGCGCTTCGCCCTCTGCCTTCGTCGCCTTGCTCTTGCTCTCGGAACCGCCGCGATCGTCGCCGAACATCCTCGCACCGCCCATGCTGCCATCTACGCGCAATGAGTGGTGCGCGGCCAGGCACCAAAGGGATTCCTTCTCAGGCTCTCACTGCAGCAGCATCACCATGCCGCCGCCGGGGAAGTGCGTGCCGAGGCCGAATGCGCTCGGCAGGCTCGTCCAACCATACGAGCAGCGGTGTGGCGACACGGCGGTCGCGACTGGCATCGTGGTCTGGCGGGCGTTGGAGAGCGCGACCGGGATCGGCGACTGGGCCGCGTCGAGGGCCATCAGCTGCGTGTAGAGCGTGGCGCCGACCGCCCCCGGGTTGTTCGGGAAGCCGAAGCTGAGGGTCGGGGTCGAGTTCGAAGTGCCGAGTCCCATGCCGATCGGGATCGTCACCAGCGGACCGGCGTAGAGCGTGCCGCAGAGGACCCCGCTGAGGTTCTGGTTGGTCACGTCGAGCAGCGCGATGACCGGCGCGTTGAGCGGGGCGTAGCTGCCGCCGAGCTGCAGGCGCATGCCGAAATTCGGCGTCGGCAGGATGTCCGCGTTCAGCATGCCCGCGGTGTGCGAGAAGGCCGAGGTGTTGCCGGACGCGACGCAACCGGTGCCGAGCAACACACCCGAGGTGGGCGATGTCGGGCCGATGAAGTCGCGGTCGGTCTGCAGCAGCCCCGTTCCGGTGCTGTTGGTGTGCGAGAAGTCGATGACCAGCGCGTCGACTCCGGTGTAGACGTGGGGCACGGGCAGGATGACCTTGAAGTCGAACGGGGCCGGGCCGGGCACGTTCGCGGTCCAGTCAGGGAAGTTCACGGCCACCTTGTTGAACACCGTCGTCCGGGTGCCGGCGATGAAGTTGTTGTCCAGCAGGGAGCTGAGCGCGCCGAAGTTGCCGCGCCCCATGTCGATCTGCAGGTCCAGGGTGGACGCTCCGGGTGTCTGGGCGATGTTGCCGTTGCGACGCCATGAGATCGACTGGATCAGCATCGGCGCCCCGGCCTGGCTCTGGTCGACCTGCTGGAAGCGGCGATTGCCCTGCCAGTGGTAGAACACGGTGTTGCCCTCGACGGAGTTGAGGCCGCGCGGAGAGGTCACCCCCTGGGCGGCGACGAAGGTGGAGAGGAGAAGCGAAGCACTGACAACGTGGCGCATAGGTCGGTTTCAGGGATGATGAAGGAAGCGCAGGGTCCGCCTGCGAGCGACGGGTCGGTATCGAGACGGGAGCAGTGGCCCTCCAGGTTCCCTCGCGGGGGCCTTCGGGCAAGGTCCGAAGCCATCGCCGCCGTGCCTGCCGCCGGCGGCTCGGCTCTCAGTTCCGCGCCGGCCGGGAGGTCGGTTCGAAGGGTCCCACGGGCGGCGACATCGGCACGAAGTCGTATCCGGCCGGCGAAGGCTGGTCGGTCCACGCGCGGTAGAAGACCCAGTGCACCGAGTCGAGCGGGGCGCCGATCACGAAGTGGCCGGCGGCCGCGAACCCGGTCATCGGGAAGAACAGGAACTCCTTGCCCGACATGCCGAGCGGCTCGTCGGCGAGCAGCGTGATCGGGTAGGTGATCGGCAGCAGCACGACCGAGCAGACCGCGCCGGGGATCGCGCCGATCCAGGAGCCGACCTTGGCGCCGGTGCGCACGAACCCTGGCCGGCCGTGGTCCTGCGGCGGCTCCTCGCCGAGTGTGCCGATCGCGTCCGTGGCGGAGCATGCGACGAGCGAGAGCAGCAACGGGAGAGCAGACACGCGCACCATGTCCTTGAGCGTAGCGCAGCGCGGATGCGATTGCTCACGCGCGGCCACCGAGCTAACTTCCTCCGCCCTTTCGTCCTGCGTCCCGAGGAACCGATAGATCCCTCATGAAGATCGCCGTCATCGGCACCGGCTACGTCGGCCTCGTGGTCGGCACGTGCTTTGCGGAAACCGGCAACCGCATCACCTGCGTCGACGTGGACGAGCAGAAGATCCAGCTGCTGCGCAGCGGCAAGGTGCCGATCTACGAACCCGGCCTCGAGGAGCTGATCGCCCGCAACGTCGGCGAGGGCCGGCTCTTCTTCGGCACCGACGTCCACGAGGCGATCCGGCAGTGCAAGGTGATCTTCATCGCCGTCGGCACGCCCCAGGGCGAGGACGGCAGCGCCGATCTCAAGCACGTGCTCGCCGTGGCCCGCGCGATCGGCAAGGTCATGGACGGCTACCGCACGGTCGTGCTCAAGAGCACGGTCCCGGTCGGCACCAACAAGAAGGTGCGCGAGGAGATCGCCGCCCTGACCAAGCACGAGTTCGACGTCGTCAGCAACCCGGAGTTCTTGAAGGAAGGCGCGGCGATCGACGACTTCATGAAGCCCGACCGCGTCGTGATCGGTTCCGAATCGACGCGGGCGACGCAGGTCATGCAGGAGCTCTACTCGCCGTTCCTGCGCACCGGCAAGCCGATCCTGGTGATGGACCCGCCCTCGGCCGAGATGACCAAGTATGCGGCCAACGCCATGCTCGCAACGCGCATCTCGTTCATGAACGAGATGGCGCGCATCTGTGATCTCGTCGGCGCCGACGTGAACGAGGTACGCAAGGGCATCGGCACCGATTCGCGCATCGGCTTCCCGTTCCTCTTCGCCGGCGCGGGCTATGGCGGTTCGTGCTTCCCGAAGGACGTCCGGGCTCTCGAACGCACGGCGCAGGCGCACGGCTACTCGCCGCGGATCATCCGTGCGGTCGAGCAGGTCAACGAGGAGCAGAAGCACCTGCTCTGCGAGAAGGTCTTCAAGCACTTCGGCAAGGACCTGCGCGGCAAGCACTTCGCGCTCTGGGGGCTGGCGTTCAAGCCCAAGACCGATGACATGCGCGAGGCACCGAGCCTGGTCGTGATCGACGGCCTGCTCGCCGCCGGCGCGACGCTGACTGCGTTCGACCCTGAAGCGATCAAGGAGTGCAAGCGCCACGTCGGCGACAGGATCCGCTATGCCGACACGGCACTCGCCGCGCTGGAGGGCGCCGAAGCCCTCGTGCTCGTGACCGAATGGAACGAGTTCCGCCATGTCGACCTCGAAGAGGTCAAGCGGATGCTGAAGAAGCCCGTCGTGTTCGACGGGCGGAACATCTTCTCCCCGGCCCGCATGCGCGAGATGGGGTTCGTGTATCACGGCATCGGCGTGCGCTGAAGCGCACACGCCGGGGGCTCAGCGCCCCTTGGTCTTCTTGGGCTCCTTCTCGACCGGGCGCTCGTCGTCCTCGAGATCCTTGGCATCCTCGTTCGCGTCACCGTTCTTGTCGCGGGCGCGCTGCAACGCGCGGCGCGCGCTCATGTCGTCGAGCGCGCGGCGGATGCGCTCCGCGTCGGGACCGGCCACGCGGTGCTGCTCGGCCGCGGTGAGCGCCGCCTCGGCTCCGACCAGGTCCCCGGTCGTGATCAGCGTCTTCGCGAGCCAGTTCGCGGCCTCGATCGCCTCGAGCGGCGAACCCGCGGCGTCGAGGGCCGTGCGGAACGCGGCGAGCGCCGGTTCGGGCGTGCCCTTCTGCTGCAGGGTGCGCCCGATCCACAGGCGCGCGTCGTGCGCGCGCGACGACTTCGGCGCGAACTCCACGAGCTGGGAGTAGGTGGCCACGGCTTCGTCCCACTTCTTCTGGCGGCGCTGCATGTTGCCGAGCTCCAGCCAGGCGCGCTCGGCATAGCGGTCCCGGTCGAGCTCGGCCGCCTTGCGGTAGGCCGCCTCCGCGAGCACGAGGTCGCTGCCGCGGCGCCAGAGCTCACCGGCCTCGTAGGCGGCCTGCGCCGCGAGCGCGGGTTCGCCCGCGTGCGCGGCAGCGACCTCCTCGTAGGCCTTCGCGGCCTGCTCGAGCGCCTGGTCGCGGGCGGGACCGCGCAGACCCTTGACCTTCTCGGCCAGCTCGGCCGCGGCCTTCAACGCCTGCCGGCCACTCCCGGCTGCGGCGCCATGCGTCGCCTTGGCCGGCTCGGCGATCTTTTT
>CAZSKV010000301.1:0-6661 GCA_964607495.1 uncultured candidatus Brocadiaceae bacterium | reverse complement strand
GCAGGGCCTGGCCTGGACGCCGCACGGCGGCGACGTGCTCTTCATCGAGGCCATGCGCATGCCCGGCAAGGGCGTGTTCACGCTGACCGGCCAGCTCGGGGAGGTCATGAACGAGTCGGGCCGGATCGCGCTCTCCTACGTGCGCGGCCGCGCGGCCGCGTTCGGGATCCGCCCCGAGGACTTCGAGAAGTTCGACATGCACGTGCACTTCCCGGCCGGCGCGATCCCCAAGGACGGGCCTTCTGCCGGGATCGCGATCGCGTGCGCGCTGGTGTCGATGCACACCGGCAAGCTCTTCCCCTCCGATCTGGCGATGACCGGCGAGCTGACGCTGGTTGGCGAGGTGCTGCCGATCGGCGGCGTGCGCGAGAAGGTGCTCGCGGCCAAGCGCGAGGGCATCGCGCGGGTGATCCTGCCGGCCGAGAACCGGCGCGATCTCGACGAACTCGTGAAGGACCAGGTGCGTGGCATCCGCTTCGAGTTCGTCGAGACCTTCGACGAAGTGTTCCGGCTCGTGTTCGGGCGCGGGCGGGCCTCCGCGCGCCGGCGCTGAGCGCGCGTTGGCATCGGCACCAGCAGCGGAGCCTCAATCCGGGTCGCGGCTCTTCCCGATCTCCGCCTGGACCGAGTCCCGCATCGCCGAGGAATCCAATGGCCAACACCCGGAATCATCATCGCTCGTTCGTGCTCGCGACGCTCGCCGCGCTCGCGGGGTGCAGCGGCTCTTCGCAGTCGAACACCGCCCCGCGCCTGTCGACCGTCCCCAACCAGTCGATCTCGAGTGGCGCGACGCTGACGCTCGACCTGCAGAACTTCGTCACGAACAAGGAAGGGGATGCGCTGACCTGGACGGTCACGTCGAGCGAGGGCGCGACGGCGGCGGCGTTCTCCGGCAGCACGTTCACGGGCGCGTTCAACACCCTCGGCACCTATACGGTCGGATTCCGCGTGACCGATGCGCTCGGCAAGTCCGGGACCGGCACGATCCCGGTCAAGGTGCAGACCGCCAACTTCGCGGCGGTCACCGAGGGCGACGACCTGCTGCTGCTCGACACGGACACGAGCCAGTTCCTGACCGTCGGCATGTCGCCCAGCGCCGCCGAGACCTACAAGGCCTCGCTGGGCAAGGGCTGCGTCGTGTTCGAGCGGCTCGCCGGCGGCAACTACGACCTCTTCGCCTACGACGCCAACACGCGCATGACCTACACGCTCGGCAATGCGAGCGACAAGGACGAGCGCTATGTCGCGAAGACCACGACCGGCAAGGTCGTGTTCACGGCGGGCACTGCGACCGACACGGATCTCTACCTCTGGAACCCGGTCACCAACATCACGCGCACGCTCAGCAACGGGCTCGGCCAGCACGACCGCAACGCGTACGTGAACGCCAGCGACCTGGTCTTCTTCGAGCGAGGCGTCGGCGGGCAGGCTGACATCGCCTACTACGACGTCGCCAACGACGAGGTCGTGGCGGTCTCCGACAACCCCGGCAACGAGGCGATCCTGTGCGTGATGCCGAATGGGGCGATCATGTTCTCGAGGATCGCCGACACCGGCGAGCGTGACCTCTTCTACTTCCGCGTCGGCACCGGCCTGGTGGAAGTTGGCGCCGGCAGCACCAACGGCCCGTTGACCAAGACCTGGTGCGGCGCGACCAGCGACTCCAAGGTCGTGTTCCAGGTCACGACGGGTGCCGCCGACCAGGACCTGTGGATCTGGGATCCGGGCACCTCGACCACGCGCAACCTCGCGAACAGCGCGGTCGACGAGACCTTCGCCGGCGTGACGCCGATGGACGACGTCGCCTACCAGGTCGCGACCTCGAGCTCGAACTCCGACCTCAAGCTCTACCGCTGGTCGACGAACCTGAGCGCGACGGTCGCCAACAGCAGCGACAACGAGGTCTACGAGGCCGCGCTCTCCAACGGCGACGTCGTCTACGCGCGGCACACGGCCGCGGCCGGCATCGACCTCTACCGCTACAGCCGGGCCGGGGCCTCGGCCGCGGCGATCGCGAGCGCATCGACGTCGGACTACGAGTTCTGGAAGGTGCTGGCCAACGACCACGTCGTGTTCGGGCTGCACGCGACCTCGACCACGTATTCGGCGCTCTACGACTACAACGCGGCGACGACCACGACCGCCACGGTCGTCAGCGGTGACGGCCGCTTCGCGCAGGAGCACGTCACGAGCGGCAACTTCGTCTACACGCTGGTCAGCGGCGCGCAGACCGACATCTACCTGTGGAACGGCGCGAGCAACGTGCAGGTCTACGCCGGCGCCGCCGATGACACCTTCTGTGCGATCACGGCCGCTGGCGACGTGCTCTTCTCGAGCTATGTCTCCCCGGGCCGCTACGACCTCTACCTGTGGCGGATCGCGACCTCGGCCGCGGCGCAGCTCACGCAGAACGTGAAGACCCACGGCGTCGACGCCGTGTTCGCGGTCGACAACTCCTGAGGCTCACCACGCCGCGGGCAGGCCGGCCAGGAAGGCCTCGCGCCAGTGGTACTCCGCCAGCAGCGAGCGATCGTCGCTGCCGAGGATGCGCAGGGCCACGTAGAGCGCCTCGAGCGAGGCGAGCCCGCGGTCCGGGTCGGCGAACACGCGGCTGACGCGCGGGTAGGCGGTGCGGATCGTCGGCGGCAGCGAGCGCGGCACGAACTCGCCACGGATGCCGGCGGCCAGCGCCGGCAGGTGCCGCCAGGTGCTGTCCAGGAGCAGCAGCGGCCGGCCGGCATCGGCGCGGTGCAGCAGCGGTGCCTCGAGGGCGAGCAGCGTGAAGCCGGTCGCGTCGAAGGCGAATCCTGGCCTTGCCTTGACGAAGGTGAACCCCGGCCGGTCGTGCAGGAAGCGCAGTGAGCACTTGCTGATCCGCTCCTTCCAGTGGCGGATGACCGTGACCGGCACTGCGGGGAGGCTCACTGCTGCCGTTCGAGCAGCTCGGTGATCAGGTCGTCAGGCCGGATCCCTTCGCCGTGCGCGGCGTAGTTCAGCAGCACGCGATGCCGCAGGGCCGCGTGGGCGACCGAGCGGATGTCCTCGGCCGAGACCGCGAACCGGCCGCCGCGCAGGGCCTGCACCTTGCCCGCGAGGATCAGCGCCTGGGCGCCGCGCGGCGAGCTGCCGAGCAGCACGTAGCGGTCGACCCGCTCGCTCGACCAGGCGCTCTTGGGTTGCGTGCCGATCACGAGCCGGATCGCGGTCTGCTGCGCGTGCTCGGGCACCGGCACCTCGCGCACGAGCTTGCGCATCGCGAGCAGTTCCTCGGCGCTCGTGACCGCCTTGATCTGCGGAGGTGTCGCGCCCGTGGTGCGCGCGAGGATCGCGTCGTACTCGCTCTCCTTCGGATAGCCGACGAGCAGCTTGAACAGGAAGCGGTCGAGCTGGGCTTCGGGCAGCGGGTAGGTGCCTTCCTGCTCGACCGGGTTCTGGGTCGCGAGGACGACGAAGGGTTGCGGCAGCGGCCGGGTCTGTCCGCCGATCGTGACCTGCTGCTCCTGCATCGCCTCGAGCAGCGCCGACTGCGTCTTCGGAGTCGCGCGGTTGATCTCGTCAGCGAGCAGGAGGTTCGCGTGGATCGGGCCGGGCTGGAAGCGCAGCGCGCGACCGCCGCGCTCGCCCTCGTCGAGGACCATCGTGCCCAGCACGTCGGCCGGCATCAGGTCCGGCGTGAACTGGATGCGGCTCTTCGCGAGGTGCAGCGCGTCGCCGAGGGTCTTGACCAGCATCGTCTTGCCGATGCCCGGCACGCCCTCGAGCAGCACATGGCCGCCGGCGAGCAGCGCGATCAGCACGCCGTCGACCACCTGGTCCTGGCCGACGATCATCTCGTGCACGGTGCGCTCGAGCTGGGTGAAGGTCTCGGTACAGCGCGCGACGCGCGCGCGGATCTCAGCGGTTTCGCTCATGGTTGGGATCGGTGGTAGGCGCTCCGCTGCCGCGGCGCAGGAGTTCGCTGTAGCGCACGAGGGCGGTCTGCCAGGCGAACCGGCCGGCATGTGGGCTCTGGTGCGTCGGCGCCGCGCCGCCCGGCGAAGCGGTCTGGACCGCGGGCTGGCCGGCTTCCTTGCGCGGCGGCGCCGCGCTCAGGTCCTGCTTGCTCGTGCCCGGGTTCGGTTGGCCCTGGACGTGGTCGGCGAGGCGGACGCCGAGGATCAGTGCCGCCGTGCCGCGGGATTTCTTGGGTGGCGTGGGGCCGCCGCGGCCGTCGTCCGGCGGGCCATCGCCGGAGATCGACAGCTCGCGCGACGGCGGCTGTTGGCGATCGCGGGTCAACGGCGCGACGCCGCCGCGCTGTTCGCTCTCGTCCTTCTCGTCCTCGACGTCCTCGTCGGGAGCCGCCTGCTCGTCCTGGTTCGCACTGTGCTGGGCGCGGTTGTCACGCTTGCTGTCGACGTTCGCCATCTTGCCGGCGCCTTGGGACACGCCGCTCGGCGTACCGCTGCTGTCGGCCTCCTGGTTGGGCTTGCTCGGCGAGGGTTGGCGTGGCGTGCGCCGCTTCTTCGCGACGGGCTTGGGTTCGGGCGCCTTGGTGTCGGGGCTGGCCGCCGCGCCGGCGCTCTGGCCCGCACCGCCCGGGGCACCGGCACTGGTCGGCGGCGGGGTCTGCTTCGAGGGGGCCTTGCCGGCGCCGGCGGCGGCGCCTTCGCTGCCGGTCTCGCTGGCGGGATTCGCCGCGGCCGCCGCGTCCTGCAGAGCCAGGGGTGGAGCAGCGTTCGGGTCCGGGGCCGGATCGCGCGCCGGCTTGCGGGCAGACTCGCGGGCCTGCGGCGTCGGCGCCAGCGCGGGTGGCTCGCTCGGCGGGACCGGCAGTGCCGCGGCGGGACTCTCCTGGCGGGAGGTGGTGGCCACGGTTTCGCCCGCAGCCACGCCGGGGCGCGCGGCCGCTGGCGAACCACCGGAGGTCGGCAACAGCGCGGGCAGGCAGGCGATCAGCAGCGCGAGGGCGAGCGCACCGCGGGCCTGCGGCACGCGCGCCGGCCGTAGCGCCGGCAGGTCGCGGCTGAGCGCGTCCAGACGGGTGCGTGCATCCTCGATCGCGGCCGTCGCGAACGGACCCGGTGGGTGGTCGGCGGCGGCGAACTCGACTGCGGCACTCAGCCGGTCGTGGTGGTCGGGCTTCTGGTCGCACGCGAGCGCGATCTCGTAGAGACTCGGGCGGTGGCGGCGCAACGCGAGCGCGACGGCGAGTGCGCCGGCGAGCGGGACTCCGAGCACCAACAGCGGCAGGAGCCAGGGCGAGAACGGCGCCCCGCCGGAGAGGTAGGTCGCGGCGAAGAACCCCAGCCCGGCGGCGAGAGCCATCGCCGGCGCGAGGCGGGCGCCGACCGCGAAACCGCTGCGCCACCCGAGGCGCCGGCGCTCGGTCAGCAGCACCCGCTCCCCGGGCGCCAACGCCGCGGCGAAATCGGCGAGCACGGCGGTAGGGTTCATCGGCCCTGAGCGCGCTCCTCGCCGACCGGGATCGTCCTGGCCTGCAGGACCTGCTTGCCGCGCACGACGAACACCACGACGCCGAGCTCCTCCGAGAGGGCGGTCGGTCGGACCGTGAAGGGCTCGCCCGCCTTCTCGACGGCCGCGACGCTCGCGTCGAGCTCGAGCTCGACCTGCGTCGTGTCGAGCTCGAGCTCGACCGGCTTGCCGGCGGTCAGCACCTGGCCGGCCTCCTCCGAGAACATCGCGCGCGCGACCTGATGGTGGAACAGGATGCCGTTGCGTCCCGGGAAGAGCAGCGTGGGTTCGACGAGCACGGCGTGCAAGCGCGTGTCCGTGAGTTCGCCCGTGGCCGAAGCCGTGAGCCGCAGCCGGCCGCCGATGCGGCGGCACTCGGCCGCCAGCTGCACGGTCGGTGCCTGCTGCAAGCTGGTCCGCAGCGGCTCGTCATAGCGATCGAAGACGGCCTGGGCCTGGTCGGCCTTGCCGCCGCCGACGACCGAGTGCCCGCCGTCGAGGACGAGGGTGGGTGTGCCGCGCACGCCGTAGAGGGCCGCCCGCGCGCGTGCGGCTGCCGAGATCATCGGCTCGGGCGCCGGGATCGGCAGGTGCCAGACCACGACCGCGATCTCGTCGGGGCGGTAGTGCTCGAGCAGGGCATCGACGGCCACGTCCGCGGCGGCGCAGGGACCGCACTGCGCGCCGGTGAAGAGTTCGAGCAGCACCGTCTTGCCGGTCGGCCGGATCGCGTCCGGATCGCGCGGGATCGGGTGCAAGGCCGGCAGCCGGCCTTCCCCGAGCTCCTGCAGCCCGTGCGCGAGACCCTTCTCGCTGCCGTGCTGCTGACGATGCAGCCGCTGCAGCGCCGCGAGCCCCTCGGTGCCCGTGTGCTCCATGTCCAGCAGGGCCTGGAAGTAGCGCGCGCGCGCGCGCTCGAGTTCGTTCCGGGCCTCGTGATACTTCCCGAGCCAGAGGCTGGGCTCGCCGCTCTGCGGGAGTGCGAACGCGGCCGCGAGCAGGTCCCGGTAGGCCGTGTCGGTCTCGCCGCGCGCGAAGCGGATCCGGCCGAGCTCGAGCCGGAGCTTGCCTTGGGCCGTGCCGTCGAGGTCCTGCTTCGCGGATCCGAGGACCGCCTGCACCAGTCCCTCGCGCACGCCGAGCCATGGCGGCGCGAACGGCAGCTGTTCGAGCAGGCCGGTCGCGACGGTCGCGCGCTTGCTGGCCG
>CAZSKV010000300.1:0-7920 GCA_964607495.1 uncultured candidatus Brocadiaceae bacterium | reverse complement strand
TCCGGTGCGTCAGCCGCGAGCGCTGGGGTCATCGTTGGCGCGAATCCGGGTGCGACGACGCCCGTGTCGAGGGCAGCAGACGCCGGGTCGCGCCAGTGCCGGATCGAGAGCAGGGCGAGGGCGGCTGCGGCACAAGCCAGGCCGATGAGCAGGGGAACTCGCATCGAGGATTCCTCCCGTGGTCACTCGTGCGCCGGATCGGCGATACGCGGCAGCTCGGCGCAAGGTCGCACTTCGTAATTCAGGCGCTGGCCGAGGATCCTCGAGCTGACGGTCTTGCAGTACCAGCTGCCGAAGATCGGGAAGCTCAGCGTGCATTCGAAGTCGAGCCGTTCGATGTCGACGGCTCCTGCGGCACGCACGTAGGTGTTCGCGCCGGCCTTGGCCTCCGGCTCGTCGTGTGCCGGAGTGATCACGACGAATTTCGGGCACGATCCAGCCGGGCCGCGGAACACGAGGCCGCCGTAGGACACCTCGAACCCGCCCGTGCACTTGCTCGCCCCGAAGGGCGCGATCTGGATGTCGATCGGGACGGTGCGCAGCGTCTGGTGCGGGCACTCGTCGGCCGGCGCCGCGGGAACGAGTGCAACCAAGAGGAACGTCAACAACTTCAGCATCGCAGTCTCCTCCCGTGCAGGTACCGCGAGGCCCAGGCGTCGGGACTCCCGCGGAGAGGCCGCGGGTTCGGCCTCCACCGCTCAAGAGGCCGGCAGCGCTGCGTCGCTACACGCGACTCACTTCTTTTCTCGTACGGCCGCCTGGAAGCGGTCGAGCCGCTGCTGGAGTTCCTTGCGGGCCTCGGCATCCTCGCAGTGCGCGAGGGCCTGCTTCTGCAGCGTGATCGCCGCGTCGCGCCGGCCGTTCTCGAAGAGCGCGAGCGCGAGCGTGTCGAGGCAGGTGTAGTGC
Organism: uncultured candidatus Brocadiaceae bacterium; assembly: GCA_964607495.1. Taxonomy (GTDB): domain Bacteria; phylum Planctomycetota; class UBA1135; order UBA1135; family UBA2386; genus CAZSKV01. The sequence goes on along the minus strand of CAZSKV010000300.1, from coordinate 7,014 downwards.
TCGCCTCCGGGCAGGGTGCGCGCCTTCTCGGCCGCGGTCAGCGCGAGCTGCTTCCAGGTCTCCCGGCTCTCCTTCTCGTTCAGCAGTGTCCAGGCGAACGCGGTCAGCGTGGCCGCATCCTTGGCCTTCGCGATGGCCTCACCCCCGGCCTTCCCGGCCGCGACCTCGTCGCGCTGGAACCGCCAGAGCACGTCGAAGCGGATCAGATGGTTGCCGGCCTCCTCGGGCTGCAGCGCGATCATCCGCTCGATCGCCGCCAGCGCGAGGTCCTTGCCCGCCGCCGCCACGGGCTCGCTGCACAGGAACTGGGCGAGCATCCGCAGCGCCTCGGCGTCGTCGTGCAGGGCGGCGAGCGCCTTCGCACCCGACTCCGCGAGTTGCTGCTTCTGCTTCTGCTCGACACCCACCGCGTAGAGCCTGGCCATCCAGCCGCGTGGGTTCTTCGGCTCCAGGTCGATCAGCTTGTCGGCGGCCGCGAGCACGGCGTCCCAACCGAGCTTCCTGGTCAAGGCCTGTTCGAGTTCGCGTTCGGCTGCGCGCCACTTGCGCGCCTTCTCGAGGTCGTAGGTGCCGGCGAGCAGCGCGGTGAGCACCGGCTCGAGGGAGTCATGGGGGCTGCCGATCCAGGCGATCCGGCCCTGGGTGTCGACGACGAAGGTGCAGGGCAGGTCCTCCTGGTGGGCGGCGTCGAGCCAGGCCTTGCCGAGCGCATCGGCACCGTCCCAGCCCATCGCCAGGTGCAGCTCGGCCCTGCGGTCCGTGACGAAGTTCTCGACCTTGGTCTGCGTGCAGTGCTCGTCGCGCAATGCGACCGCGGCGACCACGACGCCCCGCGCGCGCAGCCGCGTCTGCAACCCAGACAGATAGGGGCTCGCCCGCTTGGCTTCCGGGATCCCGGTGACCCAGAACGTCAGCACGAGCACGCGCCCGGCGTGCTTGGCGAAGTCGACGGGCTCGCCGTGCACCCACTTCGACGGCGCGACGGCCGGTGCCGGCGAGCCGATGTCGAGGGACTGGGCGGCGAGCGGCGATGCGAGCAGCGGGAGCAGGAGCAGGGAACGCGGCATCGGCGGCGAATATAGACCCGCGTGCTGGAGGGCGCGGGCGGAGGAATCGGCGCGGCCTTGTCCCACGCGGGACCGTTCCGGCATTCCCCCCCGTAGCTCCCGCCCCGAACGGGGCCACCCCGTACCCCGCCGAGGAAGATCCCATGACCCCCAAGACACTGCTGCACTGGCTCGTCCTGACGCTGGTCGTGAGCACGGCATCGGCCCAGCTCAACGACATCCTGCAGACCCCGAACGCCGCGAACGCCGGCATCCAGAAGACCTATGCCCAGCAGATCGGCGCCGGACAAGGCGACCAGGATACGCCGGCGTCCTCGATCTTCCTGATCCGGCGCGACCCATTCCGCTCGATCGCGCGCGGGCGCCAGCTCTTCCAGCGCAAGTTCACGATCGCGCAGGGACTCGCGCCGCGCACCGGGGACGGCGTCGGCAACATCATGGCCGATGTCTCGCACGGTGCCGGACTCACGGACAGCTGTGCCTCCTGCCATAGCCGGCCACACGGCTCGGCCGGCGTCGGCGGCAACGTGTTCACGCGTCCCGAGAGCCGGGATGCGCCGCACCTCTTCGGCCTGGGGCTCGTCGAGATGCTCGCCGACGAGATCACGGCCGATCTGCGCGAGACCCGTGCGCGTGCCGTCGAGTTGGCCAAGAAGTTCCACCGGCCCATGACCCTTCCCCTGCTCAGCAAGGGCATCCGCTTCGGTTCGATCCGCGCGGAAGCGAACGGCGAAGTCGACACCAGCCGGGTCGAGGGTGTGAACCGTGACCTCCGGGTGCGACCGTTCTTCGCCGAAGGTTCGACGATCTCGATCCGCGAGTTCGTGGTGGGTGCATTCAACGCCGAGATGGGGCTCGAGGCCTGGGATCCGATCCTCTCGGCTGCGGTTGGCGGCCAGGACGTCGTCACGCCCTCTGGCATGCACCTCACGGGGTCGAGTGACCAGCTCGAGTCCCCGCCGGCGTGGCTGCCGACCGACGACCCGGACCACGACGGCGTTCGCAACGAAGTGCCGCCGAGCATCGTCGACCACATGGAGTTCTACCTGCTGAACTACTTCAAGCCCGGCACCTATCGGCAGGATCCGCTGACCCGCCGCGGCCAGGCGCTGCTGCAGCAGGTCGGATGCACCGTCTGCCACATCCCCGACCTGGTGATCGAACGCGATCGCCGCGTGGCGGATGTCGAAACACAGCACGACGAGGACAGCCATGGCTTCAACAATCTCTTCGCGACCGCGGCGCCGCTCTTCGTCGCGGTGCCGGACAACCCATTGTTCCCCTCGCTCAAACGCCCGCTCGGCGGCCGCTTCGTCGTGCGCAACATCTACGCTGACTTCAAGCGCCACGACCTCGGCGCGGCTTTCCACGAGATGCACTTCGATGGCTCGGTGCGCAAGGAGTTCCTGACCGAACCGCTCTGGGGTGTCGGCTCGACGGGCCCGTATGGGCATGATGGCCGCAGCATCAACCTGCGCGAGGTCATCCTGCGGCACGGCGGCGAAGCGGAAGCCGCCCGCGACCGCTACAGCCACCTCCCCGCGCTCGACCAGCTGGCGGTCGAGGCCTTCCTGCAGTCGCTGGTGCTCTTCCCGCCGCCGGACACGGCATCGAACCTCGATCCGGCGAAACCGCTGACGGTCGGCTTCCCGCTCTTCGGTCATGGCAGCATCAAACTCAGCGTGTTGTTCCACAATCCCTTCGAGCCGGAATGACCCGGGTCTGACCGTTGCGCAGGGGTGGACACCCGCCCGTGGCGGGGTGAAGCTGGGTCGCGTGGCCTCTGCTGCCGACGATCCAGCGCCGAGTCTCCATGGCGAGGTGGCCCGCGGCGACGCCGCCGCGGCCGAACGCCTGCTGCAAGGCTACTTGCCGCGGCTACGCGCGTTCGTCCGCGCGCGCCTCGGACCGGAGCTGCGCGCGCGCGAATCCGACTCCGACGTCGTCCAGTCGGTGTGTCGCGAGCTCCTGCTGCACAAGGAGGGCTTCGAGTACCGTGGCGAGACCGAGTTCCGTGGCTGGCTGTTCACGGCCGCGGCCAACAAGGTGCGCGAGAAGTTCCGCTTCCACCGGCAGGCGAGGCGCGACGCCGCGCGCGAGCAGCCGTTCGAGAGTTCCGCCGCACCGCTCGCTGCGGGCAGCTCGGGGAGCCCGAGCCAGGGGGCGATCGCCCGCGAACGCCTCGCGATCCTCGAGGCGGCACTCGACGCGCTCAGCGAGGGCGATCGTGAAGTGATCACGCTCGCGCGGCTCGCGGGCCTGCCGATCGCCGAGGTCGCGGCGCGGATGCAGAAGTCCGAGGCAGCGGCGCGCAAGCAGCTCGGGCGCGCGCTGCTTCGCCTCGGCCGGGAGCTGTCCCTGCGCCGCGGCGAAGGGTCGTCCAGGTGAGCTCCGGCGCGGCTGGGCCCGGAGCGGCGCCCGAGGCAAGCGGCGGCCCGCTCGAGGATCTGATCGCCGAGTGCGCCGAACGCCTCGACCGCGAGGGTGTGGCCGCGCTGGCCGCAATGTGCGCCGCACATCCGGCCGATGCAGCCGCGCTCCGGCAGGCGATCGAGCCGCTGCTCGAGTTCGGCGTCGTCGGTCCGACCGCGAGCGCGGACACGGCCGCTGTGGGGCGCCTCGGCGAATTCGAGCTCGTGCGCGAGATCGGTCGCGGCGGCATGGGCGTGGTCTACGAGGCCCGCCAGCCTTCGCTCGGGCGCACGGTTGCCCTCAAGCTGCTGCCCACCGCCTGGGTCCAGGATGCGCGCCAGGTCAGCCGCTTCCAGAACGAGGCGCGCGCGGCGGCGAACCTCGACCACCCGCACATCGTGCCTGTATTCATGTTCGGCGAGGACCGCGGCACGCACTACTACGCGATGCAGCTGATCTGCGGCACGAGCGTGCGCCGCTTGCTCGCGACGATGCGTGGCTCGGGGCCGGCGGATGCAGGCACCGCTGCGGTGCTCGCAGGCCTCCTGCCGCCTGCAATCCGGTCGGGCCCCGACGCCCGGAACGCGATTGGATTCGCGGCCTGGCCGCGCCGCGCTGCGGAGCTGATCCGGCAGGCGGCGGCGGCGCTCGCCAAGGCCCACTCGCTCGGGATCCTGCATCGTGACATCAAGCCCGGAAACCTCCTCGTGGACGCGAGCGGCCACTTGTGGGTGACCGATTTCGGGCTCGCACACTTCGTGCGTGAGGCTTCCGACCTCACGCGCTCCGGTGAGTTCGTCGGCACGGTCGCCTACAGCAGCCCCGAGCAGCTCGGTTGTGGTGGCGTGGTCGACGGTCGCAGCGACGTCTATTCGCTCGGTGCGACGCTCTACGAGATGGTCTGCCTGCACGCGCCGTTCGCCGCCGACGATCCGGCGCGCTTGGTGCACAGGATCCTGCACGACGAGCCGCGGCCCCTGCGTGGTGTGGATGCGAGCATCCCGCGCGACCTCGAGACGATCGTGCACAAGGCGATCGCGAAGGATCAGGCAGGTCGTTACCAGACCGCGGCTGCTTTGGCGGTCGATCTGGAAGCCTTCGTGGCTGGGCGGCCGATCGCCGCGCGGCCGGTGACCCGTGCACAGCGCGGAGCGCGCTGGTGTCGCCGCAATCCGGTGTTGGCCGCAGCCCTGGGGGGGATCCTGACCTTGACGCTGCTCGCGGGCGGCACGAGCTATGCGGCGTTGCGCATCGTCGAGGAACGCGATCGCGCGCTCTCGGCCGAGCAGCGCCTCACGCAGGTCTCCGCCCGTCGCCAGATCGAGACCACGCGCCGCACGATCGAGGTCCGCCGGCACGAGGCAACCCTCGGCAGCCGTTCCCGCAGCCTCGAGATGCTGCGCCAGATCGTGCCGGAGGTCGACACCGCCGCCATCTCGCCGGCCGACAGGGAGGATCTGCTCTGCCAGCTGCGCAGCGATGCGTTCTCGGTCCTCGACCTCTGGGACGCGACAGTGGAGCCGCTCTCGAGTGACACGACGGCCCGGCCGCTCGCCTTTGACCAGGATTGCAACCACTGCGCGATCGCGGGCGACGGGGCTCTGTTGGTCACGGATCGCAGCGGGCGTGAACTCGCCAAGCTCTCACCACTTGGCAAGGACAGTGAGGTCGAGTTCGGCCCGAACGGGGATTGGATCGCCGTCGCGAGCGACGATTCCGTCCGGCTCTGGGAGTGGCGGACCGGCCGGACCATGGTCCACCCCGCGTGGTCGGTCAACGGGAACAACTGCTGGAGCCAGGACGGTCGCGAGGTGTTCACGATGCGCCTGGAGCCGCTGCGGATCGAGGCCTGGGAACTGCGCACGGGCAAGAGTCGCGTGGTCTGCTCGCCGGCGCCGCCGCCGAACCCGCCGAAGAACCCATGGGGGCTCGCTGTCAGCGCGGATGGCCGGTGCTTCGCTGCCTGCTTCGTGGTGCTGCCGGAACTCTGGATCTTCGAGGCCGGTCAGACCACGCTCCCGCGCCGGATCCCGTTGCCGTTCCAGTCGTCTTGTTCGGCCTTCGAGCCGGATGGTGAACACCTCCTGGTCGGCGGTCGGCCGGGGTGGCTCCGCTTGCATCTGCCGAGCGGGGTGACAGTCGGCGCCGCGGCCGGCATCCAGCATGTTGGTGAGGCCACACTCAAGCTGATCACGGGCGCCGGAGGTGCACTGCTGGCCACGCGTGATCTGAATCGGCAAGTGGATCTGTGGAATCGCCGCGGTGCACGGCTCCTGACCATCGAGAACTCGACGGACACGCGGCAGCTCGACTTCACGGCGGATGGTCAGCACCTCGGCTGGCAGGCCTTGCACGATGCGAAGGGCGCGCCCGCGGGCGCCGTCCACTGGCGCCTGCACGCTCCTGTCGGACTGCGTGAGTTCGCAATCGAGACCCAACAATCGCAGGCGCCGCAGGTTGCCTTCCACCCTTCTCTGCCGTTGCTCGCCGTGCTGGTCGCGGATGCGATCGAGTTCCTCGACTCCCGTACCGGGGCCAACCTCGGCCGGCTGGCGTGGCCCTGGGTCTACTCCCTGAAGTTCCTGCACGATGGGTCGCTCTTCGTGTGCCAGCGTGGCCCGGTGGGAGGCTGCGCTGTGATTGCGATCGTCGCGGAACAGCAGCACGCAGTGCGGATCGGCAAGCCCCACCGGCTGGAGGGACCCGGCAAGATCCGACGTGCGTCGTCAGACGGGAAGCTGATCGGCACCTGGGACGGAACACGGATCCGCGTGCTGTCGCGCGAAGGCGCCGAAATCGCGAGGCTCGAAACCGGACTCAGCGCGACCAACGTCAACCTCACCCTGCTGTCCGGCGGCAAGTTCGTGGCCCTGAGCACGTTTCGCGGAGCCGAGGGCATGGTGTGGAACCTCGAGACCGGCCAGGTCGAACTCAGGATCCCCGTGTTCCAGCGCGGCGTGGAATTCGTGGTCTCTCCGGATGGCCGCCTTCTCGCCGCGCTGCGCAACAACGAGCACTGGTTGTTCGAGGTCGGCACGTGGAAACGTCTGGCAGTGATCCCGCGCCACCGCATCGAGCCGAGCATCGGTGATGCTGCGTTCTCGCCGGATGCAACGCTGCTGGTAGTCACGACGACGAGATCAGGGATACAGATCCTCGACACGGCGACCTTCCGGCCCCTCGCCGAGCTCCGGATGCCCGGGGACGACAGTGCCACGGAACTGTGCTTCAGCCCCGATGGAATGACCCTCGCAATCCCCTCGCGTACCGGTCAGCGCATCTACGTATGGGACCTGCGGGCCGCGCGCGCGGCGTTGCGGGAGCTGGGACTCGATTGGAGCGCGGCTCCGATCCCGCCGATGCCGCCGCACACGCCGCTACGCCTGGTCTTCGACTAGGAGTCTGCGTCACGGGACTCGTTCGCGCGGAACGCGCGTCTCTTCGCCCATCTTCGCGCGACCGAATCTATGCAACTCATCCAGAGTTGCCGCCGATTCGGCCGCTCGAACCTGGACAAACATCCGCGCATTGCGCG
>CAZSKV010000299.1:0-3225 GCA_964607495.1 uncultured candidatus Brocadiaceae bacterium | reverse complement strand
GCCGGCGGCGCCCTGCCACCACCCGAACCCGGTGGCGGGCGCGATGCGCGGCCGAACGTGATCCTCGTGGTCGCCGACGACCTCGGCTATGGCGAGCTCGGCAGCTACGGCCAGCAGAAGATCCACACGCCGCACCTCGACGCGCTCGCGGCCGCCGGCATGCGCTTCACGGACTTCTATTCGGGTGCGCCGGTGTGCGCGCCGGCGCGCTGCACGCTCTTCACGGGGCTGCACTCGGGGCACGCGTTCGTGCGCGACAACCGCGAAGTGCAACCCGAGGGCCAGCTCCCGCTGCCGGCGGATACGGTCACGCTCGGCAAGGTCCTGCAGCGCGGCGGCTACAAGACCGGGCTCTTCGGCAAGTGGGGCCTCGGCGGGCCGGGGTCGAGCGGCGCACCGCGCCGCCAGGGCTTCGATCGCTTCTACGGCTTCCTGTGCCAGCGCAAGGCGCACGAGCACTATCCGCAGGAACTCTGGAGCGACGAGGAACGCGTGCCGCTCGACGGCACCCAGTACGCGCAGGATCTCTGCTTCGCGCAGGCCCGGGAGTTCGTCGCCGCGCATCAGGACCGGCCCTTCTTCGCGGCGATCACGACCACCGTGCCGCACATGGCGATGCAGGTGCCAGAGGACTCGCTCGCGGAGTATCGCGACCGCTTCGCCGACGCCCCGTACGACGGCACGCAGGGTTACCGGCCGCATCCGACGCCGCACGCTGCCTACGCGGGCATGGTGTCCCGCCTCGACCGCGAGATCGGCGCCCTGCTGCGGCAGATCCAGGACCTCGGGATGCAGCGGCGCACGATCGTGCTCTTCACGAGTGACAACGGGCCGACGCACGATCGGGTCGGCGGCGCGGACTCGGCGTTCTTCGCGAGCACGGCCGGCCTGCGCGGTCTCAAGGGCAGCGTGCACGAAGGTGGCATCCGCGTGCCCCTGCTCGCCTGGGGCCCGGGCCGGGTGCCGGCGGGCCGCGTCAGCGGCCATGTGGGTGCGTTCCAGGATCTGATGCCGACCGTGCTCGACCTCTGCGGCGTTGGCGAAGCGGTGCGCACCGACGGCATCTCGTTCGCCAGCACGCTGCAGGGCTCGCCGGTGCAGGCGCAGCACGAAGCGCTGTTCTGGGAGTTCCCGGGCTACGGCGGCCAGCTCGCGCTGCGCATGCGCAACTGGAAAGGCGTGCGCAAGGGCCTCGACCGGGATCCGCGCGCCAGACTCGAGCTCTACGACCTGGCGACCGATCCGGCCGAGCAGCACGACCTCGCCGCGCGCGAACCACGGGTCGTCGCCGAGATCGACCAGCGCATGCGCGCCGCGCACACACCCTCGCGCGAGTTCCCGTGCGACACGCTCGATCCGCCGCTCGTGACGCCGTCCGCGCGGCAGTTGCGCTGGCATCAGCTCGGCTTCTACGCGTTCGTGCACTTCGGCATGAACACCTTCACCGACCGCGAGTGGGGCACCGGCAAGGAGGAGCCGCAGCTCTTCCTCCCGAGCCAGCTCGACTGCCGGCAGTGGGCCAGGATCGCCAAGGAAGCCGGGATGAAGGGCATCATCCTGACCGCCAAACACCACGACGGCTTCTGCCTGTGGCCGACGCGGACCACCACCCACTCGGTCGCGAGCAGCAGCTGGAAGGGCGGGAATGGCGACGTCGTGCGCGAGCTGGCGGCGGCCTGCCGCGAGCAGGGCCTCGGCCTCGGCATCTACCTCTCGCCCTGGGATCGCAACGCGTCCGTCTACGGCCAGGGCAAGGCCTACGACGACTTCTATCTCGCGCAGCTGCTCGAGCTGCTGACCGGTTACGGCGAGATCTTCGAGGTCTGGCAGGATGGCGCCTGCGCCGAGGGCCCGACCGGCAAGAAGCAGATCTACGACTGGAAGCGCTACTGGCAGGCCGTGCGCGAGCTGCAGCCGCACGCGGTGATCTTCTCGGACGTCGGCCCCGACGTGCGCTGGATCGGCAACGAGGACGGCCTCGCGCGGTCTACCAACTGGTGCACGCTGACGCCCGAGGGCACGCCGGGCCAGGTCGCGACCGAGCGGCTCGGCAGCGGCGATCCCGAAGGCAGCACCTGGCTGCCGGCCGAGTGCGACGTCTCGATCCGGCCGAGCTGGTTCCACCACCAGGTGGAGGACACCCTGGTCAAGTCGCTCGCAGAGCTCTTCGCGATCTGGGAGCAATCGGTAGGGATGAACGCGGCGCTGCTGCTGAATCTGCCGATCGACCGGCGCGGCCTCGTGCCCGACCCCGATGCAGCCCGCCTGCGCGAACTGCGCCAGACGCTCGATGCGGTCTATGGCACGCCGCTCGGCGCCGGCACGGCGGCGCGGCCGCTGGTGGCCGAGCTGCCCGAACGCACGCTCGGCAACCGCGTGGTCCTGCGCGAACAGATCGAGCACGGCCAGCGCGTCGCCGCCTTCGTGGTCGAAGCCCTGGTCGGGGGCCGATGGGAGGAGATCGGCCGGGGCACGACGGTCGGCAGCTGCCGGATCGTGGCCACGCGGCCGGTCGAGACCACGCGCGTGCGCGTGCGCGTGCTCGAGTCGCGCCGCCTGCCGCGGCTGCAGCCGATCACCGTGCACAGGGCCCCGCCGACGCTCGCAGCGCAGTGCGAGTCGCCGCTCTTCCTCGGCGAGACCAGCGTCGAGCTGGTCTGCGACTGGCCCGGCGCCGCGATCCACTACACGCTCGACGGCAGCGAACCCGATGCGCGCTCGCCGCGCTGCACGGGGCCGATCCGCATCCCTGCGAGCACCCTGCTGCGCGCGATCGCGATCGCCGGCGATCAACGCAGCCTGGCCGAGGCGCGCCTGCAGCTGACCCGGACCGAGCTCTTGCCAGCACTCGTGTTCGTGCGCGAGCCCGACCCTGGGCTCGTGTGCAAGCGCTACGAGATCGCGGTCGAGAGCCTCGACAGCCTGCCCCGGCAGCAGGCGACCGACGAGCGCCTCGTGAGCACGATCGATCTCGAAGTGCGCCCGCGCGACGAGCACTTCGCGCTCGAGTTCACGGGCCTCGTGCTCGCGCCTGCCGACGGGGTCTACACCTTCGAGCTCGAGAGCGACGACGGCAGCCGGCTCTGGGTCGGGGACCAGCTGGTCGTGGACAGCGATCGCCGGCAGGGTTTGCGCCGGACAGCTGGACAGATTGCGCTCGCCGCTGGCTACCACCCCCTGCGCGTCGCCTACCGGCAGGGCGATGGCGAGCGGCGACTCCGGCTG
>CAZSKV010000298.1:0-9267 GCA_964607495.1 uncultured candidatus Brocadiaceae bacterium | reverse complement strand
ATACTGTGCCGTAGAGCCGATTATCGGAGATCACCAAATCTTGATCGTTGCCATCAGTGATGTATACAGCATAGCGCAGGAAGGGGTCAGGAGCGCCATCGTCGCGACGAATCCCGATCACACAATTCTTGATCGTGATGCCACGACAACTCGTTCCTCCTCCACTCGCCAGACGGATACCATTCAACTGTTGGCCAGGTATGCCTCCGTCATCGGTGCGGAGGTCGGCAATATGACACTGGTCAAACACGATGTCCTTGCAGCCATGCAATATAATTACATCTTGTTCGGCGCCCAAGCCGACGCGGTTGCCGCTGAACTGCCCGCACTGGAATTGTAGCTCGTTACACTGACTATCCAGGGTGATGGCGGATACTATGGCTGCGATGCGGAAATTCGAAAACACATGAGCGCGGGTATTCCCCGCGCCCACCTGCCGAATTCCATACTTCGGCCCGTCGATTAGGAAGTTCGTGAATGTGCTCTCGTGAGCTTCGACACCCGTGGAGGCACGCAGAGATATGCCTTCTGTGTTGTGCGTGCCTTGGCGACCCACGAAAGCAAACTGAATGTTCACATCTGACAGAGCGACTGCCCCATCCTGTATCTCGATCCCTTGAGCATCGACCGGGTCCATTATCCAGCCCGTTGACTTATGACTCGTGGACAGCGTGAGGTCTTGCAGGACTATCCCCGAGCGCAATACGACAACGGCCTTTCGCAGTTGGTCAAGGTGCAGTAGCGCATGGAAGCTGCCGCGCCCGACACCCTCAATCAGAAGGTGGTTTTGGCCGCGCTCAAAATAGAGGTCCTCTCCAAGCGAATGGTGTCCACTCGCGATGTGCAAGAAGTAGGAGGCGCTTCCCGGAACCAGCTCTGGCTGCATTCGAAAGCCGAGGTGCGCTACTCGATATGCGTTAGCGCTTGCTGCCGAGGGACACGTGACCATGTTCGTATCCCCGACGAACCGGCGCTCTAGCATTGAGTTGGCGCGACCACAACCAACGAGTGCTTGATTTGTCAGTAGGGTGACGGCTGCGTAGAAGGCATGCGTGCCGGGCGGCACTTCGAGACAACCTCCGTCCGCTGCATACCATGCGGCCTCTTGCACTCCCGCGGAGGCGCTCGTGAGAGTCCAGGCGCCAGCAGCGTGATCGAGCGATGGCGTGAACTCGACCGTACCTGAGGGGGCGCCGCTCTGGGCGGTTCCACCTGTGATGAGCACGACCTCGTCACCGGCGGTTGAATCCATGATGCGAAGCCAGTGATTGGTGTTGGAGGCACTGAGTCCAAGCGGAACCGGCGCGATATTCACTGACGCAACAGCGCCTGCAAAGACATCCTGGGAAACAGAGCCGAACAAAAAGGCGAAATCCGTAGTCGTAACCATCGTAGTCGCGGCAGTCGGTCGGAAGGTATCGGCGTGCCGTCGATGGGTCAAGAGCAGGAGGTGCAACGTCGTTGAGCGAGTAAGGGCAGGGGTGTCACAGAGTCCGGGAACCGGGCGGACAGATTCGCCGAGCGAACGCCCGCAAAGTCCGTGGCCTCGCAGCGCGACGAGAGGCGACAAGCCGAGGACCAGTTGCGCGAGGACCACGTGCCGAGCCCCAGCACGCGCGTGCCCGAGGGGACGTTCGGGACTCGGGGCCTGCGGTACCCAGCTTCGGCAGCCGCACTACCGCGCTGAACTGACGGACGGCCGGCGCGCACGCACGGCTGCTCGACAGCTGCTGTCGTCACGACCGTGGAGCAACACGGCCGGTTCACAACGCTGCCGGTTCGCGCAGCGCGGCACGACGCTTCGCGTATTACCTCGCCTCGCCTGGCGCGCCCACCCCGCTGGCGCGGTGAACAATCGCGTACGACTGACACACGCCCAGCGGGCGAGGATGCGTCCACGGCTCCTCCGCACGTTCGTGGCGCACTGAGTCAGATGGGCTCAGATCGCGCGCTAGCGATTCACAACGGTCCAGGAACAGTCTGGGCGCGGCCACCCACACCCGGAACAGAAGCACTCAATCGTTTGCTGTCAACGCGCCGCCGCGCACCATGCACTGCCCATGTTCACGGGCGTTCTCCCACCGACTCTCCTCCCAAGCCGACGACCGCGCCCAAGAGACGATCCCGCGCAAGTTCGAGACCGGGGAAGCGGAGACGTCATCAATTGAGCCCGTCATGGGCCGAATTCCGCCCAGGGGCTTCGAGCCTCGCTTACAGACCGAGCGGTCCTGCGCCGAGGGAACCGGCCCTCGCATCACATCCATCAGGCGCGCGCGATGAACTCCTCGAGGTCCGTGCGCAGTTCCTGCAGGCCGTAGCTCGGCACCGTGATGCAGCGGTAGACGATCTTCTCCAGATCGGGCGGGGTCTTGGGGTTCAGCATCTGCGGCGGGTGGTAGCTGAAGAAGTAGCTCAGTGACAACCGCACGGTCTCGCCACCGCTCTTGTGGCCGGCGTATTCCCACGGCACCTCGTCGAAGGGCAGCGTCCCGGTCAGGATCTCGTAGATCATGATCCCGATCGCCATCACGTCGGACTTGCTGTCGCAGAGCAGCAACGGGTTGTAGTGCGGGGTCGTCGTCACGACGTTGCGGCCGACCAGGCGCATCGCCGGATCGATCAGCACGATCTTGCCGCTCGGCTTGACGAGGATGTTCTCGGGCTTGAGGTCGCCGTGGTAGTCGAGCGTGCCCTCGTCCTTCATCTGGATCAACGCGCGCACCGCCGCGAGGAACCAGTTGAGGTGGATGCCCTCGAGCGCGCGGATCTTCTCGCGCAGGGTCTTGCCGCGCACGTACTCGAGCACGAGCACCGGCTTGCCTTCGTGGGTGATGCGGTCGCGCAGCTGCACGAGGTTGGCCGAGCGGTTGCTCTGCAGGATCTCGGCTTCGCTGGCGAGCATCGCCTGCACCTCGCTCTCGTCGAAGAGATCGATCCGGACCGCATTGGGTTCGAAGAACACCGCCTCCGCCGGGATCTCGTCGGGGCTGATGCCCTCGGGAGTACGGCGCGACGTCACCTCGAGCAGCCGCGTGACCTGACGCCCACCGCCGGCCGGGTGTCCGACCTTCAGCGCGACCTTGTCGCCGCTCTCCTGGTGCTCGGCGAGGTAGACGGACGTGAATCCCCCCCTGCCGAGAAACCGCGCAATGCGGTATCCCTGTACGATTTCCCCGACCGCGAGCTTCATCATCGTTGCGTTTCCCAGTTGTCCTGGCGGTCTCTTCCCCACGGCCCTTTTCGGAAACGGCTTTCGGGGAGTTGAGGGAGGCTCGCACGCGCCGCCGTGCACCCCATCCGAGCGGTGCTTGAGCGTGGAGTTTTTTCTAGCGAATCACGAAGGGCGCGAGCGCCGAGCGGGGCGGGCCGCCTGCATCGGCAGCCTCGACGAACCAGTGGAAGCTCGCGCCGGCGTGCAGCCGCGCCAGGAGCGCGGCGTCGGCCGGCGCGCGCGACCCGCTGCCAACGCGCATCTCTCCGACCGGGTCGAGCGCGGCATCGAGGACCACGATCCGCCAGGCCCGCGCGGGACCCTCCCAGGCCCAGGCGAACTCGAGCGAGTCAGCGCTCTGCTCCCCGAGCGGGGCCAGGGGCTTGGGCGCGCGCACGGGCACCGGCGCACTCGGCCGCGTCTGCGCTGCCGCCATGCGCTCCAGCTCCTGCTTGCTGAGCGGATAGTCAGGGTCGAGCAGCAGGCAGACCGCGAGCGCGACGAGGCCGGCCCCGACCAGCTTGCTCCACTGCAACGACTTCCAGCGCCGCGGCGATACCATCGATCCCAGGATCCTCGGGCGGGCCGGTGACCGGCGCCGCTGCAGGATCTATCGGCATCCGGATGACTCCCTCTTTGCGTTACCTTGGCCTGCTCGCGGCGTTCCTGACCGGGGCCTGCTCCGGCGGCGGCGGCGGCGCCGTGGTTGCCTCCCCCCCCACGATCGTGTCGGCGGCCTGGGTCGGTACGGGGTCGCCGCAGCCGGGCGACTTCCTCGAACTGTTCTTCTCGGACGACGTGGCCCCGATCGGCGGTCGGACGGTCGATGCGAGCGACCTCGAGCTCTCCACCGGCTCTCTGGGCGCGATCACCGCAGCTCCGGCGCAGACCAGTCCGCGCGTGCTCCGGCTCACGCTCGGGAGCGGCGTCGCGTTCACGCCCGGCACGACCACGATCAACCTGCGCACCACGAACGACGCGATCCAGAGTTCGCTCGGCAAGCTGGCGGTCCCCGGCACGCCGCGGGTGATCAGCAGCGGCGACGGGGTCCGACCGACCGTGCAGCTCCTGACCGTGAATGCGCTCGAGCCGGTGCTGAACGGCACCGGTCCTGCGGGCGGCAGCCTGCAGACGCCGCGCAACGGCTTCACGATCGAAGTGAGCGCAACGGACAGCAACGGCACGCTCGACAGCACGCAGACCGTGGTGGTCGCGAGCGGCATCGTCGGTGTGAACGGCGGCGGGCGTGCCGTCGGCGCCGACCTGAGCGACGCACTGGTCGGGACCCTGAGCAATCCGGTGTCCTCCTACCTCGTGCCCGCGAACGTGCTCTTCCCCGAGGGCGCGGTCACGCTGACGGTCTACGTGCGCGACACTTCGGGCATGGTGGGTGGACCGGCGACCTATGCCTTCCAGACGCGGCCGCTCGCGGACGACGTGCGGCCGTTCGAGAACGGGCAGACCTGGTACCTCGATCTCACGCGCGACCTGGAGGCCTACACCGTGAATCTGGCGAACGGCGTCACCCCGGTGCAGGTCGTCGCCGGCGCGAACGGCCGCTCCGACTTCGCGGACCTGATGCTGGCGCTCGGGCTGCACTCGACCACGCCGATCAGCAATGTCTCGGGCGCCAAGGACAGCAACCAGGTGATGCTCGATCTCTTCCAGGCGCGGATGCTGACCGAGTTGCAGACGCTCTATGCGGGAGTGAGCATCGCGTTCACGTTCACGGCGCCCGGCACGTTTCCTTCGGGACAGAGCAGCCTGCCCTACGCGGCGTTCCAGTTCTCGCAGATCGCGATCGCCGGGGCCGAGGACCCGTCCGGCACCTCGGGCGTGCTCGGCGTGGCCCTCTTCGACCCGAACAACGAGACGCAGGACAACGACAGCCTGCCCAACTACGGGAACTCGCAGCGGCTCGGCGTGTTCCTGCACACGATCGTCAACTCCGGCATGCTCAGCTCGTCCGGATCGACGTTCCGGACCACCTACGACGCCTTCACCCCGGCTCCGCCGCGCAACGGCACGCCGATCGGCAACGACCCGAACGACGGCCTGCGCCTGCTCGGCACGCTGGCGGACGCCCGCGCGACCGCGATCACCAACGCGATCCGCCGGCTGGCCCGCTTCACCGCGGTTGTCACGGCCCACGAGATCGGCCATTCCGTCGGCCTCGTGCAGAACGGCGCGATGCCGTTCGGGCTCTATGGCGGCGACAGCACGAACTTCCCCGGATCGTCGACCGGCCACATCAAGATGAGCCCACTGATCTTTCCCCCGGGCTCGGTCAACGTGATGAGCCCGGCGATCGGTTTCGAAGACACGCTCTCGTCGAGCACCGGCTTCAACAAGCTCAACCTCGCCTACCTGCGCGAACGCGCCCTCTACAACCTGTGAACCAGCTCACGACCCCGGTCCTCCTCTGCGCGCTCCTGTCGCCCGGGCTCGCGGCCCAGCAACTGCGCGAAGCCGTGGCCGCCGCCGACCTCGTGGTCGTCGCGACCGACATCGGCGTGCGCCCGGCCGGCCCGCAGTGGTTCGTGCACCGGCTGCGCGTGGTCGAGACCCTGAAGGGCCAGGCGGCTGCCGAGATCTCGGTGGTCGAGCTCAAGGGCGTCGGCGTGCACAACAAGCCGGCTCCGGCCGAGACTCGCCTCTACTGCCTGCACGACAACGCCGCCGCGGCGGAGAAGTCCGGCCTGCCCGCGGGCCTCGCGCCGTACTTCAAGATGGACGGACGCAGCGGCAGCAACCCGGCCGTGGCCGCGGAATGGGCGACGGACGCGCAGGTCACCTTCGCCCGCCTGGGCACCGAGGTCGAGAGTGGGCGCAACCCGGCGCGCCTCGCCGACCAGGTCGTGCTGCTCGCCCTGCGCGGGCCAGCGGGACTGCGCACCGAGGCTGCGTGCCTGCTGGCCGAGCGGCGCTCGCTGCTCGCCGCGGTCACGACCCTGCAGTGGAGCGAACTCGTGAGCCGGGCCGCGGGCGAGCTCGACGACATCGGCCACAAGATCGCGCTCGCCGAGCTCTGCGCCGAGAAGCGTCTCTCCGGCCTCGTCGAGTCGCTCGCGATCTCCCTCGACCAGGTCGCCGACGAGCGCTATCCGCGGGCCGTCGGGCGGATCGCGAAGCTGCTGCACGGCGAGGACGCGGCGGCCCTGCTCGTCGCGGAGATGCAGAAGCCGCACACCGCCGACGGCCGCGGCCGGCTGGTGGTCGCGCTCGGCGCGACCTCGACGGATGCCGCGCTCAAGCGCCTGCTGCGCCTGCAGGAGACGCAGGGCCAGGACAAGTGGCTCGAAGCGGCGCTGCAGGTGCACGGCAGCCGCCAGGCACTCGAGGCTGCGGCGAAGCGCCCCGAGAGCCGGCCCGAGAGCGGCAAGTAGCGCGGGCTGCGCCCGCGGACAGACCAGCGGCCAGTCAGCCCTCAGGCGCCGCGGCGCGCCTCGGGCAGCGCCCGCAGCGCCGCCCGCACCTCGGCGATCGTCGCATCCAGGGTCGAGGTCCCGGCCGTGAGGCCGACCTTCGCGCAGCCGCGCAACGCCTCCGGCTGCAGGTCCGCGGCCCCCTGCACATGGAAGGTCCGCACGCCGAGCCGCTGCGCGAGTCGCACGAGCTGCAGCGTGTTGTTCGAGTGCCTGCCCCCGACGACCACCATGGCATCCACGCGCGGGGCGAGGCGTTCGACCGCCGCGATCCGGCGCTTGGTCGGCTCGCAGACCGTGTCGGTGAACACCACGTCGGCGTCGGGGTTGGCGCCCCGGATCCGGCGCGCGAGCTCGCGCGCGTCACGGATCGGCAGAGTCGTCTGGCAGACGATTCCGATGCTCGACTCGGGCCAGGTGCGGACGTCGGCCGCGCTCGCGACGACGGCGCTGCGGTCGAGATCTTCGACGATGCCGCGGACTTCGACGTGACCCGGCTTGCCGAGCACGACGACGAAGCGTCCCTCGCGCGCGAAGTGCTGCGCGGCGTCGTGCACGCGCCGGACCAGCGGGCAGGTGGTGTCGACGAGCTGCTTGCCAGCGGCCTGGAGGCGGGCACGTTCCTGCTCGCTGATGCCGTGCGCCGTGATCAGCATGCGGGACGTGGCCGGCAGCGCGCGCGTGGTCTCCGGGGAGCTCGCGTAGCCCAGGGCCGCGAGCTCGGCCAGCACGGCCTCGTTGTGCACGAGCTCGCCGTGGATCGTCGTCGCGTGCGGATCCGGCGCGCTGCGCGCGAGCGCCAGCGCATCCCGCACGCCGAAGCAGAACCCCATCTCCTCGGCGTCGATGACTTGCATTGGTCTCCTGTTCAAACTTGGTGATGCAAAGTAATGGTCGAAAAAAAGGGCTCCGTCTAGGCGGGCTGCCAACCCTCCGGCAGCTCGCGGGGCCCGGCTTCGCGCGCGCGGCTCGCTGTCCTGGCTTCGCGCACGACCCGCTCGAGCTCGGCCAGGTAGTCGAGGAACGCGGCGCGGCCCTTGGGCGAGAGGCGGGCGAGGGTCCGCGGCCGCGGCCCGGCCTGGTTCTTCCACAGCTCGATCAGTCCGGCCTCGTCCAGCGTCTGCAGATGCCGCGCGAGGTTGCCGTCGGTCAGGTCGCAGAGCGTCTTGAGCTCCGGGAAGAGCGCCCCCTCCGGCCGGGCGAGCAGCGCGGTCAGGATCGAGAGGCGTGCCTTCTCGTGCAGCACGCGGTCGAGGCCCGCGTAGGCGTGGCTGGCCGGCTTGCGGGGCGCCATCTCAGCGATCCCTGCCCTGCCGGAGCACGAGCGCGGCGAGAGCCTGGCCGACTGCGAACGTGACCGCCATGCCCCAAGGACCCGGCACGCCGGGTTCCGCCTGCAGCAGGTGCAGGGTTCCGGCCACGCAGTACCAGACCCCCACCCAGCCGACGCCGCGCGGTAGGAACGGCCGCGACGCGAACACCGCGAGCCCGAACACCAGCGCCCAGAGTCCGGGCAGGAGGCCGATCGCGAAGAGCTCGGCCCGGACCAGCACGACCGGGAGCACGGCCCCGGCGGCGAACGCGGGCGCGAGCTGGACGACCACCTGCAGCAGGCGGCTGCGCTCCGCGTGCGGGCGGCTGACCCAGCTGTTGCGCAGCAGGTCGCAGCCGCAGATCGCCGCGGCCAGGACGGCCACGGCGATCCAGTGGATTGCGAACGCGGCGGCGCTCGCCGGCGCCAACCAGATCGCCTGCACGCCACCGGCGACCAGCGCCAGGACAGAGGTCATGGCCATCGGCCAGCTGCGGTAGCCGCGGAACACCTCGCTGCGCAGCACCTGGGAGTGGATCGCGGAGAGCTGGTCGATCGCGTGGTCGAGGCGCATCAGGGCGGTGACTTTATGATGCAAAGTATTCGTGTCAAGCCCGGGCGATTGGACCATCGTCTGCAGGTGTATGTTGCCCCGCTGCATCCGCCCCCGACCCGCTGGAGGTCCGTACATGCTGACCGTCTCCGCCCGTGTGTCCGTTCTCGGTGGTCTGATCTTCGCCCTCGTGGCCCCGGCAGGCGTGGGCCAGGAATCACAGCGGGCCACCCGGGGGGCCGAGTCCCGTCCGGCGGTTGGCGGCAAGTTCGGAGGTCGAGTCGGGGGACGCCGGGCCCTCGCAAGAGTCGGCAAGCCGACCGCGGATGCGATCGCGGCCGGCCTCGGTTGGCTGCGCCGGCACCAGGATCCGGATGGACGTTGGGACGCCGACGAATTCATGAAGCACGACCCGGCAGCAGATCGGAGCAGCGGACCCGGTGCTGCGACGCACGACATCGGCGTGACCGCGCTCGCGACGCTCGCGTTCCTCGGCGACGGCACGACGCCGCTTGCTGGCCCCGACCGGGAGACGGTGGCCCGGGCCGTACGCTGGCTGAGCTCGCAGCAGGGGGAGAACGGCCTGCTCGGCACCGGCGTCGCGCACGACTACATCTACGACCACGCGATCGCGACCTGGGCGCTCTGTGAGGCGTTCGGTTTGACCCAGGACGACACGCTGCGCCCGCCGGCGCAGCGCGCCGTCGACTACCTGCTCTAGCACCGCAACCCCTACTGTGCGTGGCGCTACCAGCCACGGGACAAC
>CAZSKV010000297.1:0-4005 GCA_964607495.1 uncultured candidatus Brocadiaceae bacterium | reverse complement strand
AGGGCCTCGGCGAGCGCCTTGGCCAGTGCCGGATCGAGCGCCTTGCCCGGATCGAGCGTCTTGCCCGGCTGCATCCCGAGCTGGTCGAGCAGTTCCTGGGGCAGGGTCCGCTGCAGGCCGGCCTGCTGCGCCTTGTCGAGTTGCGCCAGCAGCGCCTCGCGGCTCGTGGTCTGGCCGGCGGCCGCCGCGAGCAACGCATCGCGCGTGCGGCCGAGTTCGGCCTGTTGTTCGGACTTGCTGCGTTCCAACTCGGCCGCGAGGTGGTCGAGGTCCGACCACGTGAGCGCCTGGCCTTCGCGGTGCGCGTCCTCGAGCTTCTGCAGGCGGGCTTCGAGGTCCTTGGCCTGCGTCTCGCTCAACGCCTGGTCCTTCTGCAGCTCCGCCAATTCCTCGCGCAGATCGGTCAGGGCCTGCGCGACGATCGGATTGCGCGGCAGGGGCGGTGGCGGCGGGGGTGGCAGGCAGAGCACCAGTGCGAGGACCGCGAGTGGGGCCGCCGCCCGGACCAGGAAGCCGCGCCCGTGCAGCCGCGGCAGCCGGCGCTCGGCCCCGATCAGGCGTGCGGTCAGGGCCGCATCCCAGTTCGCAGCCGGCAGCGAAGCCGCGGTCATCAGCAGGCCGCCGAGCTGCAGGCGCCGGTCGAGATAGGCCGCAGCCTGTTCGGTAGAGAGGCCGAGCCGGCTCGCGCGCCAGACGCCCACGGCCACCGGCACGGCCAGCAGCCAGAGCCACGAGAGCTCGGGGACGAACCACTGGTCGAAGAACCGCAGACCGAGCAGCCCGGCCGCCAGCGCGAGGCTCGTCGCCAGCACGCCTTCACTGCAACCCTTGGCGAAGAGCGTGCGGCGGGCCCGGCTGGTGAGCGAAGCGAGCAGACGGGCGGCAGCTGTGTGCATGCAGGAGCGCGGGGTTACGGTCTGGAATGGAAGTACTCTCACGCCACGGACGCCAGCGCCAGGGGGGAGATTCCCTTCGGTTAGAACTCCTGCATGCCGCTCCCCCCGCTCGTCGCGCTCTTCTTCCTCTCCGGCGCGACGGGGTTGGTCTACGAAGTCGTGTGGTCCCGCCAGCTGCAGCTGGTCTTCGGGGTCTCGGCGTTCGCGATCGCGACCGTGGTGGCCGCCTACATGGCCGGCCTGGCCCTGGGGTCGGCGCTCTTCGGCCGCCTGGCCGACAGGAGCCCGGTATGCCGCGCCGCCCGGATCTACGGCCTGCTCGAGCTCGGCATCGGACTCTTCGCCCTCTGCTCATGGCCACTGCTCGGCCGCATCGGGCCGTGGCTCGCGCAGTGGCTCGGACCAGAACCCTCGCTCGTGTTGCGGACCACGGTCGCGCTGGCGACGAGCCTGCTCTTGCTGCTGGTCCCGACCGTGCTCATGGGTGGCACGTTGCCCCTGCTCAGCAAGTGCCTCGCCGCGGGCAGCGGGAGCGCCGGCCAGGGCTTCTCCCGGGCCTATGCGGCGAACACCGCCGGCGCGGTGGCTGGCACCCTGCTGGCCGGGTTCGTGCTGCCCTACACGCTCGGCTACACCAACTCGCTCGTGCTGGCGGGTATGGCGAACCTCGCGCTCGGCGTCCTGGCCCTGGTCCTCTCCCGCCGGCTCCCCGGAGCGGCGCCGGCCACGGCCGGCGGCACGGGCCCGGCCGGCGTCTCGGGACGCCTGCTGCTGCTCGTGGCCGTGTCGGGCTTCGTCTCGCTCGCGATCCAGATGCTCTTCGTGCGCGCCTTCGCGACGTTGCTGCTGTCGACCGCGCACGCGTTCGCGCTCGTGCTCGCGGTGTTCCTGGCCGGCATCGCACTCGGTGCGGCGCTGGCGACACGGCGGGTCCCGAGCGAGGGGAGGCTGGCCCGTGCCTTCGCCCTGCTCGCAGCCGGCTGCCTGGTGCAGCTCGTGCTGCTCGTGCCGACCCATGCGCTGCTCGTACGCCTGCACGGGGTGTTCGCCTACGACTGGCGCCTGTTGCTGCACCTCGGCGTGGTCGCGGTCGTGGTGTTGCCGGTGACGCTGGCTTCGGGGGCCATCCTGCCGCTGGTCCTGGGCCTTTGCTGCCAGGGCCTCGACCAGGTCGGCCGGGCCGTGGGCAGGGTCTACCTCGCGAACACACTCGGTGCGGTGTGCGGTGTGGTCTGCGGTAGCTTCTTGTTGCTGCCGTGGCTCGGTCCGCGGACGGGCGCCAGGGTACTGGCGCTCGCGACGCTTGTGGTGCTCGGCTTCGCGTTCGCGCGCCCCTCGCGCGCGCGCCTGGGCCTGCTCGGCGCCATCGCGCTCGTCGCGCTGTTCTGGCCCGAGCCCGCGTTCGAGCGTGGCTGGGTGACGCCCGGATACCTCGTCCGCCGCGGCGATGCGGGGCTCGCGCTCGAGGATCTGCAGGTCGTGCCGCTCGCGCGCGAGCACGGGCTCGAGGTCGACGCGGCCGTCACGCTGCATCCCGAGTCGAGCGACAAGACGCTGTGGCTGAACGGCATGCCGAACGCCTCGGTCTACCACGATCGCCAGACCCAGAACGGCCTATCGCTCTTTGCCTACCTGCTCGCGCCGCGCATCGCCGATTGCGCGCACATCGGCCTCGGTTCCGGGATCACGGCCGCGAACTGGGCAGCACTGCCCGGAACCGCGCGCACGACGATCGTCGAACTCGAGCGGGTGCTGTGGCCGCTCACGCGCCACTTCGGGCCGTTCCTGCACGGCCTGTCCACACGGCCGGGCGTGCGCTTCGTCGCCGAGGATGGACGGGCCTGGCTCGCGCGGCAGCCCGCGCGCTCGCTCGATCTCGTGATCGCCGAGCCGAGCCAGCTGTGGGCCAAGGGCACCTCGGGCCTCTTCACGCGCGAGCATTACGAACTCGCCAAGACCCGCCTGCGCGCCGACGGCGTCTACGTGACCTGGATCATGGGCTACGAGGTGCCGGCCGAGGTCTGGGCGATCGGCGTGCGCACACTGCTCGCGGCCTTCCCGCACGTGCTCGCGTTCCAGAGCCCCGACCAGCAGGGGGACGTGATCTTCGTCTGCGCGCAGCAACCGCTCGCCTGCCGGCACGAGCGCTGGCAGCAGTTGGGCGCGCTGCGGGGCACGGCGGCCTGGATCCTGCCGGGCCTCGATCTCGAACAGGTCGGCGATCTGCAACAGTACTTCCTCGCCGACCACGCGCACCTGGCAGCCGCGGTCGGGGACGGCGAGCTGCAGACGGACGACCGGCCGGTGCTCGAAGCCCTCTATCCGCGTTACGCGATGACCCGGCAGAACAACGCGCTCGTGCCGAGCCTGCAGGCCGGCCGTTGGGAGCGCGGCAGTGACGGCAGGATCCGGCGGCCGATCCCGTTGCCCGGACTGGAGGGTGCGCAGCCGCGCCCCGATCGCCTGCTCGCGATGGCCCGCTTCGACCAGGTCGCGCCCGAGCCCCTCTTCGCCCCCGGCACCGACCTGCGGGCGCTCGCCCTCGGCGAGCGGCGCATGCAACAGCGCAGCCAGATCGTGGCCGCGTTCATGGCCGCGGAGAACCCGAACGACCTGCAGGCGGCGCGGCTCTTCGTCGAGACGATCCTCGAGCGCGTGCCACCCGAGCAGAACCTGATCGACTACGCCCCCTCGCGGTTGTTCAGCCAGCTCGCGCGGGCGGCGGTGCAGACGGGCAAGGTGCCGGCCGTCGAGGCCTACCTGCGCCGGATCGACACCTTGCTCGGTGGCGATCACTGCGCGGCGAGCCTGGCCCTGGCCGTGGTCGAGCATGCGAGCGGGCGACGTGATGCAGCGC
Organism: uncultured candidatus Brocadiaceae bacterium; assembly: GCA_964607495.1. Lineage (GTDB taxonomy): Bacteria > Planctomycetota > UBA1135 > UBA1135 > UBA2386 > CAZSKV01. Next base: position 252 of record CAZSKV010000297.1, on the reverse strand, counting down.
GGCAGAGGTTGGAGCGGTTCGCGGGGTGGGAGATTGCGTGGCCGATGCTCCGCGAGGTGCGCGAACTCGTGCTGGGCGCGGTACAACGCTGAAAGTGGTCCCCTTCGTTGGGCAGAAGCCAGCGGCCCCATGGCCATGTGGGGTACGACGTGGATTCGCCACCAGGAATGGTGTGGGCGCTTGCCTGCCCAACCAAGGGGACCAGCATCCATGAGCCGCAAGCGGAGGCGGGTTCCGGACACCGACTGTGCC
>CAZSKV010000296.1:0-7970 GCA_964607495.1 uncultured candidatus Brocadiaceae bacterium | reverse complement strand
ACGACTCGGCGATCAACACCGCAATCAGCTTCGCGACCAACACCAACTGGCAGGGCTATGCCGGTGAGACGACGATGAGCCTCGGCACGCAGATGCTGGGGTTGACCGTGCAGAACTTCGTGTCGGCGGCGACGGGGATGGCCTGCCTGCTGCCGCTGGCGCGGGCCTTCGTGCGCGGGAGCAGCCCCCTCGTCGGCAACTTCTGGGTCGACCTCGTGCGTGGGACGCTCTACGTCCTCTTGCCGCTCTCGGTGCTGCTCGCTGGCGTGCTGGTCGTCGAGGGCGTGCCGCAGACGCTCGCGGCATCGACCCTGGCAAGGCCGCTCGAGGGGACCGGACCGCAGGCGATCGCACTGGGTCCGGTGGCCTCGCAGATCGCGATCAAGCAGCTCGGGACCAACGGCGGCGGCTTCTTCAACGTCAACTCCGCCCATCCCTTCGAGAACCCGACTCCGTTCAGCAACTTCCTCGAGACCCTCGCGATCCTGATCCTGCCGGCGGCGCTCTGTTTCACCTTCGGCAGGCTCGTGCGCGACCACCGCCAGGGACGCGTGCTGCTGCTGGCGATGCTGGTGATCTTCGTGCCGCTCGCGCTGCTCACGATGCACGCGGAGCAACGCCCCAACGCCGCGCTCGAAGGACTCGGCATCGATGCGGCGGCGAGCCCGATGCAGTCAGGCGGGAACATGGAGGGCAAGGAGGCCCGCTTCGGCGTCGCGGGATCGGCACTGTGGGCCGTCGCCACGACCTCTGCCTCCAACGGCTCGGTGAACGCGATGCACGACTCGTTCAACCCGCTCGGCGGCATGTGGCCGATGTGGCTGATGCAGCTCGGCGAGGTCGTGTTCGGGGGCATGGGGTCGGGTCTCTATGGCCTGCTGCTCTTCGCGATCGTCGCCGTGTTCGTGTCGGGCCTGATGGTCGGGCGCACTCCCGAGTACCTGGGCAAGAAGATCGAGGCCTTCGAGATGAAGATGGCCTCGCTCGCGATCCTCCTCCCATGCGTGATGGTGCTCCTCGGCACGGCGGTCGCCGTAGCGACCGAGGCCGGCCGGGCCGGGATCGCGAACCCGGGACCACATGGCTTCTCAGAGGTCCTCTACGCCTTCTCCTCGGCGTCGAACAACAACGGCTCTGCATTCGCCGGCCTGTCGGCGAACACGCCCTTCTACAACCTGATGCTCGGGCTCGCGATGCTCGTCGGCCGCTATGGCGTGGCGGTGCCGGTGCTGGCGATCGCCGGCTCGCTGGCGCGCAAGCGCGTGATCCCTGCGGGGCCCGGCACGCTGCCGACGCACGGCCCGTTGTTCCTTGTGCTGCTCGTCGCGGTCGTTGTGCTCGTCGGTGCCCTGACCTTCCTGCCGGCGCTGGCGCTCGGGCCGATCGTCGAGCAGCTGCAGGTCGGAGGCTGAGCCATGGTTGCGTCGGGAATCCGCCACAAGGGCACGCTGGTGACGCCCACGATCCTGCGCGCGGCCCTGCTCGCGTCCTTCGCGAAGCTCGACCCGCGCGTGCAGATCCGCAAGCCCGTGATGTTCGTGGTCTGGATCGGCGCCCTGTTCACGACCGTGCTCTGGGTGCAGGCACTGATCGGCCAGGGCGATGCGCTGCCCGGCTTCGTGTTCGCGATCACGCTCTGGCTCTGGTTCACGCTCGTGTTCGCGAACTTCGCGGAGGCCATGGCCGAGGGCCGCGGCAAGGCGCAAGCCGATTCCCTGCGCAAGGCGAAGCAGAGCATGCAGGCGAAGAAGCTCACGCGGCTGGATCGGGAAGCCGCGCGCGAGCTGATCGACGCGGACGCGTTGCGCAAGGGGGACTTCTGCCTGGTCGAGGCCGGGGACGCGATCCCGGCTGACGGCGAGGTCGTGGTCGGCGCCGCCTCGGTGGACGAGAGCGCGATCACCGGCGAGAGCGCCCCGGTGATCCGCGAAGCCGGCGGCGACCGCAACGCGGTGACCGGCGGCACGCGGGTCCTGTCGGACTGGCTCGTGATCCGCGTCACGTGCAATCCCGGCGAGACGCTGATCGATCACATGATCGCGCTCGTCGTGGCGAGCAAACGGCGGAAGACCCCGAACGAGATCGCGCTCGACATCCTGCTGGCCGGGTTGACGATCGTCTTCCTGGTGGTCGTGGTCGCGCTGCAGCCCTTCTCGGCGCATGCAGCGTTCGCCAGCAGCCGGGGCGCGCCGGTCCCCCTGACGGTGCTCGTCGCCCTGCTCGTGTGCCTGATCCCCACGACGATCGGCGGCCTCCTGTCGGCGATCGGCATCGCCGGGATGGACCGCATGATCCAGGCCAACGTGATCGCGACCTCGGGTCGCGCGGTCGAGGCGGCCGGAGACGTCGACACCCTGCTGCTCGACAAGACCGGCACGATCACGCTCGGCAATCGGCAGGCCGTCGAACTGATCCCGGTCGCAGGCAGTGATGCGCACGCCCTTGCCGACGCGGCCCAACTCGCGTCGCTCGCCGACGAGACACCCGAGGGCCGCAGCATCGTCGTGCTGACCAAGCAGCGCCATGGCTTGCGCGAGCGCAACCTGCACGAGATCGGCGCCCGCTTCGTGCCGTTCTCGGCGCACACGCGCATGAGCGGGATCGACCTGCCCGGCCGGAAGATCCGCAAGGGTTCGTCCGAAGCGATCGAGGAGTGGGTGGCGCAGAACGGCGGGCGTGTGCCGATGGCTGCACGCGACGTCGTCGACCGCATCGCGAAAGGCGGCGGCACGCCGCTCGTCGTCGCCGACGGGGGCAACGTCCTCGGCGTCGTGCACCTGAAGGACGTGTTGAAGGGCGGCATCGCCGAGCGCTTCCAGGCACTGCGGCGCATCGGCATCAAGACGGTGATGATCACCGGTGACAACCCGCTGACCGCAGCCGCGATCGCGGCCGAAGCCGGCGTCGACGACTTCCTGGCCCTGGCGACGCCCGAGCAGAAGCTCGCGCTGATCCGCGAGTACCAGGCCAAGGGCCACATGGTCGCGATGACCGGCGATGGCACCAACGATGCTCCGGCGCTCGCGCAGGCCGACGTCGCGGTGGCGATGAACACCGGAACCCAGGCCGCCAAGGAGGCCGGCAACATGGTCGACCTCGACTCGAATCCCACGAAGCTGATGGAGATCGTCGAGATCGGCAAACAGATGCTCATGACGCGCGGCGCCCTGACCACGTTCAGCATCGCCAACGACGTTGCGAAGTACTTCGCGATCCTGCCGGCCGCGTTCGCGTCGACCTACCCGAAACTCGCCCGCCTCGACCTGATGTGCCTGCAATCGCCGCGGAGCGCCGTGCTCGCGTCGGTCATCTTCAACGCGCTGATCATCGTTGTGCTGATCCCGCTCGCGCTGCGCGGCGTCCGCTACCGCAGGGTCACGGCGGCGAAGCTCCTGCGCCAGAACCTGCTGATCTACGGCCTCGGCGGCCTGGTGGTGCCCTTCGTCGGCATCAAGGCGATCGACCTCCTGCTCGCACAGATCGGTGCTTCCTGACATGACCATGGTTCCCCATCTGCGTTCGTCGCTGGTGATGCTCGGCACGCTGACCGTGTTGCTCGGGCTGGCCTACCCGCTCGGCATGACCGGTCTGGCCCAGATCGCGCTGCCCGGACGGGCGAATGGCAGCCTCGTGACAGTGGACGGGGTCATCGTGGGCTCTGGCTGGATCGGTCAGGACTTCCAGGGCGCGGGGATGTTCTGGGGTCGCATCTCGGCGACGTCCGGGCGGCCCTGCAATGCCGCAGCGTCATCGGGATCCAACCTCGCACCCTCGAATCCCGCACTGCACGCGGTGGCGCAGGCCCGCGCCGCGGCGCTGCGTGCGGACACGCCCTCCGCAGCGCCGATCCCGGTGGACCTGGTCACGGCCTCGGGCAGCGGTCTCGACCCCCATCTGTCGCCGGCAGCAGCGCTCTGGCAGGTGCCCCGCGTCGCGAGAGCCCGCGGGCTGCCCGTCGAACGCGTCGCAGCGCTCGTCCACTCGCTCGTCGAGCCGCGTTGGATCGGTGTGCTCGGCGAGCCGCGCGTCAACGTGCTCCGACTCAACCTGGCGCTCCGCGCGCTGCACTGATCCCCGATGCTCCATCCACACTGCCCGACCGTGCTCGCCGCCATCCTCGGCGCAGCAGTCCCGACTCTCGTCGCCCAGCAAGAGCCGTCCAAACGGCGTGGACTGCCACCTGCCTTCGAAGCGCCGCCGTTTCCGAGCTCGGAGTACCAGGGCTATCCGCTGGTCGGCATCCCGCCGAGCACCACGACCTGGCCGCTCACCGACTTCCTGTACGACACGGTCGGCGGCAAGTGGCTCGAGGAGTCGCGGCTCAAGGTCTATGGCTGGTTGAACGCCTCGTACAACTGGAGTACGTCGAAGAACGCGAACACGCCGGCCTCGTACTGGATCGTCCCGAACACCGCCGCGCTCGACCAGGCGATCCTGCGCATCGAGCGCGAAGTCGACTCGGCACAGACCGATCACGTCGACTTCGGTTTCCGTTCGACGTTGCTCTATGGCATCGACTACCGCTACATGACCGCAGGCGGGTGGTTCGAGCAGCAGCTGCTCGAACACAACGAGCTCTACGGCGTCGATCCGACCGAGCAGTACATCGATCTCTACGTGCCGCGCGTCGCCGAGGGGCTGATCCTGCGCACAGGGCGTTGGATCGCCTGTCCGGACATCGAGACGCAATTCGCGCCCGACAACTACATGGGCTCCCACTCGCTGCTGTTCACGGTGGACACCTACACGCAGACGGGCCTCATGGCGACCTTGATGCTCGACGAGCAGTGGACCGTGCAGGCCGGCATCCACGCCGGCACCGACATGGCGCCATGGTACGAGGGAGCCACGCCGACCGGGATGTTCGGTGTGCGCTGGGTCGCGCAGGAGAACAACGATTCCGTCTACCTGGTGCTCAATGCGATCAACGACGCGAAGTTCCAGTACTTCGACGTCGAAGGCCAGCCCGCCGGACACGACAACTTCAACTACCTGGTCGGCACCTGGCAGCACAGGTTCGACAAGGAGTGGCACACGAAGACCGAGGCCTACTACATGTGGCAGAAGGACGCGGTGGTCGGCGGGACGCCCAGCATCGGCCCGGTGCGCTCGTTCGGTGGCGGTGGTGGGATCGGGGCGACGATCCCGGGCATGTCGCACACCTATGGCGCCGTCAACTACACGCTGCGCATGCTGTCGGAGAAGACCTTCGCGACGCTGCGCAACGAGATCATGCACGACGAGGACGGGATGCGTTACGGCTACGCCGGCACCTACACGAGCCATGCGATCGGCCTGACGCACAACATCACGCCGCGCCTGCAGGTGCGGCCCGAGGTCGGCTACTACCGCAACTGGGACCGTGGCGCGTTCGACCTCGGGGCGAAGAACGACATGTGGCTGGCGGGGATCGACGTGACTGTGCGGTTCTGAAACCGGGCATGGCGCCGCGTCCGCGGTGCCATCGTGGCTCTGGGGATTCCGTGCCGCGCCGCTCAAGCCAGGGCCCCGCCCCGCCCGATGCGGGTCAGTACAGCTGTCTGGTCGGTTTCGCGTCAGAACCGGCTGCGGACGGCGCCACTGTGGACGAATTGGTCAGGGAGGGCGCGCTGCGAGCGGCGTGCCGGGGGCGAGCCCGAGCTTGAAGAGGAACACTGGCAGCGGCTGCTGTGCGCCGGAGGCGCGCGCGTGATCGCCGCGCTCGATCCGGTCCTGATGGACCTCGCGCTGCTCTTCGGGCTCTGCGCCGGCGTGGCCGTGCTCTTCCACTGGCTCAAGCTGCCGGCCCTGGTCGGCTTCCTCGCCGTAGGAGCCCTGGTCGGGCCGAACGCGCTCGGGCTCGTGCAGGAACGGGAGCTCGTGCAGTCGTTGGCCGAGGTCGGCATCGTGATGCTGCTCTTCACGGTCGGCCTGGAACTCTCCTGGCAGCAGATCCTGCGCCTGCGGCGCGCGGTCGTCGTCGGCGGCGGTCTGCAGGTGCTCGGCACCGTGGTGCTCGGCGCGTTCGTCGCGCAGCTCGCCGGCCTCGAGCTGCGCGCGGCCCTGTTCCTGGGCTTCCTGCTCACGCACTCGAGCACGACCGCAATCACCAAGCTGCTCGCCGAGCGCAAGGAACTCAACTCGCCGCCGGGCCAGCTCGCGGTCGCGATCGCGATCGGCCAGGACATCGCGGTCGTGCCGATGATCCTCGTGCTGCCATGGCTGGATGGCAGCTCGCACGCGTCGACCGGCGAGCTGTTGTGGTCGATGGGCAAGGCGCTGGTCAGCCTGGCGGGCATCGCGCTGGCGGCCCGCTTCCTCGCCCCGCGCGCACTGGCGCTCGCCGCGCGTTCGCGCAGTCGTGAGGTGTTCCTGCTCGCGCTCTTCTCGCTCTTCCTGCTGACGGCGATCGCCACCGCGTCGGCTGGCATGTCGCTCGCACTGGGTGCGTTCCTGGCAGGACTCGTGCTCGCCGAGTCCGAGCACCACTTCCAGGTCCGGGCCGAGGTCGAACCGCTGCGCGACGCGCTCGCGAGCCTCTTCTTCGTCTCGATCGGCACGCTCGTCGACCTGCGGATCGTGGCCGAGGCCCCGGTACTGGTGGCTCTCGCGCTCGGCGCGGTGGTGTTCGGCAAGGCCCTGATCGTGCTGCCGATCGCGCGCTACCTCGGCTACCCGACCTGGATCGCCGCCAAGAGCGCGTTCCTGCTCGCGCAGGTCGGCGAGTTCTCGTTCGTGCTGGTGCAGCTCGCCCGCGAACGGCAGGTGCTCGGCGACCGGCTCGAGCGGATCTTCCTGGTCGTGGCGGCCCTTTCGATCGCCCTGACGCCACTGCTCTTCGGTCTCGGACTCCTGATCGCGCGCCGCCGTGGCAAGGAGACCCGGGCACGCGCCGACAACCAGCTCGCGGATCACGTGGTCGTGATCGGCTACGGCGTGACCGGCGCAGCCGTGGGCAGGTCGCTCGCCCAGCTCTCGATCCCGTTCGTGGCGGTCGAGGCGCACGCGGAGCAGGCCGTCGCCGCCCGGACCCAGGGCGCGCGCGTGATCGTCGGCGACGCCACCAGGCAGGCCGTGCTGCACGCGGCAGGAGTCGACAAGGCGCGCCTCGTGATGATCGCGCTGAACGACGAGGAGGCGACGCGGCGGACGGTGGCGCTGTGCCGCAGCCTGGCGCCCGGCGTCCGTCTGGTCGTGCGCACCGGGTACCTGACCGAGATCGGACCCCTGCGCGAACTCGGCGTGCGGGAGATCGTGCCGCAGGAACTCGAAGCCTCGGTCGAAGTGCTCGTGCGCGTGCTCCGGCACTACCTGGTCGCCGACGACGAGGTCGGCCGGCAGGTCCGTTCGTTGCGCCGGCTGGCCTCGGGCACGGAGAAGGTGGCTGCGCCAGCGCTGGCGGAGGGCGTCCGTCTCGGAGAATTGCTGCCCGCGCTCGCACTCGAGATCGTCCGCGTCCTGCCCGAGAGCGAGCTGGCCGGCAAGACGCTGCAGGAGCTCGGCCTGCCCGCGCGCACCGGCTGCACGGTGGTCGCGATTCGTCGCAACGGCGCGACACTGCTCGGCCTCGGTGCGCAGGCGATGCTGCTGCCCGACGACATCGCGGTGCTGCTCGGCGAAGAGGCACGGATCGGTGAGGCGGCGGCGATGGCGCGCACGGCGATGGCTGGAACCGTGAATTGACCGACCCGGGAGCGCGACGGGCCGGGGCGGAGGTGGTACAACGCACGGTCCCGAGTGGTCGAACCCCCGAAGAAACCGGCTCCGAAGAGCAGACTGCCGCGCCCGCCGCTGCGAACGGCGTTCCTCTACGCGGCGATGCTGATGTTCCTGTTCTGGCTCTGGCAGTCTGCGGCCGGCAGCCTGACCACGCAGGAGATCAGCTACGGGGAGTTCAAGAGCCATCTGGCCGAGGGCAGGATCGAGGAGGTCCTCGTGATGCCTGACGCGGTCGAGGGGCTGCTGAAGTCCGACGACGGCAAGAAGCGCTT
>CAZSKV010000295.1:0-3338 GCA_964607495.1 uncultured candidatus Brocadiaceae bacterium | reverse complement strand
AGTGCGTGTGCGCGGAACGCCAAGCACGCACTCTCGTACGGAGATCGGGAAAAAGTACAAGCCCCGACTACGCAGAACCTGACAAAGTCGTGCTAGGCCCCTAGCGATACCCGTCGGCGGCCAGGACCGGCTCGCGCCGCGCGCCGACGTTGAGCACCAGCGCCACCGCGAGCACCGTCACGAAACACGACGAACGCCCCGCCGAGATCAGCGGCAGCGGCAGCCCGGTCGACGGCAGCAGCCACGCGCAGACCGCGGCGTGCACGAGCGCCTGGGTCGCGAGGTAGACCGCGACGCCGACGCAGAGCAGCCGGCCGAAGCGCTCGCGCGTGCGCAGTGCGATCCGCAGGCAGCCGCCGGCGAGCGCGAGCTCGAGCAGCAGGAGCAAGGCCGCGCCCGCGAACCCGGTCTCTTCGCCGACGACCGCGAAGATGTAGTCCTCGCTCCGGTACGGCAGGAAGCCGTAGACGTTCTGCGGCCCCTGGTGCAGGCCGTGGCCGAAGAGACCGCCCGAACCGAGCGCGATCAGGCTCTGCCAGGGTTGGTAGGCCGGCCCCTGCAGCAACGCCTGCGCCTTGGCGTCGCCGAGGTTCCAGTTCCAGTGCTGCAACCAGACCTCGATCCGCTGTTGCTGATAGCCGTGCAGCGAGCCGTAGGCCAACGAGGTGCCGATCGCCGCGAACGCGAGCAACCACAGCAGCGGCCGGGTCGGCGCGCCGGCGGCCCAGCACATCGCGAGCCAGACCGGCCACAACACCAGCGAGGTCGCCAGGTCGGGCTGCGCCAGGACGAGCACGGCCGGCACGAGCGTGATCGCGAGCGGCACGAGCAACCCGTCCCAGGTGCGCGCGTGGCTCTTGAGCCGCAGGTAGGCCGCGAGCGCGATGATGACCGCGAGCTTGGCGAACTCCGAGGGCTGCACCTGGATCGCGGCCGGACCCAGCCAGCGCCGCGAGCCGTTCTTGACCGTGCCGAACGCGAACAGCGCCACCAGCGCCAGCACGGCCAGCACGTAGAGCCAGGGCGCGAGCCGCATCACCTTGACGTAGGGCACCAGCACGACCAGGAAGCCGAGCCCCAGCGCGATCGTCAGGCCGAGCAGCTGCCGCGAGTCCTGGCCCGAGAAGCCGGTGCCGTGCGCCGACGCGGTCGCCGAGCCGATGAACACGACCCCGAGCATGCCGAGCGCGCAGGTCAGCACGACGAGCGACCAGTCCAGACGGCCGAGCACCGCGAGGGCCTTCATCGCCCGCTCCCCCGCAGGTACTCCTGCTGCAGTGCCGGGTCGCGCTCGATCGCCGCGAAGAAGTCGTCGGCCAGGTCGGCGGCCGGCCCGCCGCCGTGCAGGCCGTCGGGCACGCGATAGAGCACGGCCGCGAACGCCAGGGTCCGCCCGCTGCCGCGATCGGGCAGGTAGCCGGCCAGCCAGGCGTTGTTGTCCTTGCGCGTGTTGACCTCGGCCGTGCCGGTCTTGGCGCAGACGCCGAGCCGCTGCAGGTTCGGCGCCTTGCGCGCCGTGCCGCGGGCCACGGCGGCGCGCAGTCCACGCTGCACGACCTCGAGGTCCGCCGGGTCGATGCCGAGCGGCATCGCCGCGGGCCGCGCGAGTTCGCGCACGAGGCCGACCGCGGGCAGCACGCCGGTTGCGAGCGCGGCATAGGCCCGTGCCACCAGCAGGACGTTCGCCTCGATGCCGTAGCCGACCGAGCGCTGCTCGAGCTCGTGCCCGGTCACGCCCGTTTTCGGCGGCACGTGCAGGTCGAACCCGGGCAGCGGTTCGTCGCACGGCAGCGCGGTCTCGTCGGCGAGCGGTGCGACGAGGCCCACGCGCCGGTAGGCGGCGCGCACGCCGGCCTCGCCGAGGCCGACACCGGCCTGGTAGAAGTAGAAGTTGCACGAGCGCTCGATCGCGTACTCCGGTTCCCGCACGCGCGCCCCGTGGCGCTCGTCGCAGGTCAGCGGCCGCTTGCCGGCGGCGGCGCGGTCCAGGCGGCCCGGGCAGTCGGCGAACGTCGACTCGTCGCGATGCTTGCGCCCGTGCCGCTTGCTGTCGAGTTGTTCGAGCAGCACGAACGGCTTGGCGAGCGAGCCGATGTCGCCGTCGCGCTCCCAGCCGAGCGCCACCGAGGTCCAACGCAGGTCGTCGCCGTTCCGCACCGGCACGCCGGCCAGGGCCAGCACGTCGCCGGTCGTCGCGTCGAGCAGCGCGAGCGCTGCCTCCTCGAACACCGGCCGCGGCGGCTGCGGCGGTGCCGCGTAGATCTTCTTGGCGTGGCGCAGCAGCAGGTCCTCGGCGAGAGCCTGCAGCCGCACGTCGAGCGTCAGTAGCACGTCGCGCCCCGGGGCCACGTCGAAGTTCGCGAGCAGGTGCTGCTCGCGCGCGCGCTGGTCCTGCTCGAACCAGCGCAAGCCGGGCGTGCCGAGCAGGATCTCGTCGCAGGCCCGTTCGACGCCGCTGCGGCCGACGCGGCCGTGGCGCAGGAAGTGGCGGCGCAGCGAACTCAGCAGCTCGCCGCGGGCCGCGTCCTGCACTTCGTCCGGCAGGTCCTCGAGATCGAGGAAGGGATCGCGCTCGTACTGCCCGGTCATCAACAGCGACGCGAGGTCGCGCGCCGGGTCGGGGGCCTCGGCGCTCTCCTTCAGCGGCCCCACGCGCCCGAGCAGGAACGTGAACGAGCCGAGACCCTCGCGGCCCGGCAGCTGCGTCTGCCGCGCGACCGCGGGCAGGACCGTCAGGCCGGCGCAGCGCTCGCGCACGAGCGCGATCCGCGCCGCGAGCGCGAACGGCGCCTCCCGGAGCAAGAGGACCGGCAACTGCGGGTGGACGCCCGGCGCGGCGCCGGCCGCGAGCACGAGCGGGAGCAGGTCCCGGCCGCCGGCGGCGACGATCGTCCGATTGAGCTCGAGCACTTCCCGGGCGCGGGCCGCGTACTCCTGCAACAGGCGCGCGCTCGGGACCCCGGGGGCGAGCAGCTCGCCGCACGCCCGTCCGGGCGCCGCACGCAGCGCGGCGCGGTAGCGGGCGCGCACCTCGGCGATCGGCTTGCGGGACAGCGCCACGAGACAGGCCAGGGCCCTGGCCCGGGCCACGGGGTGCCGCTCGAGCTCCCCGACCGGGACCACGAGCCATTCGGCGCCGGCGGCCTCGAGGTCGCCGGGCGGCTCGATGCCGAGCTCGCGCAAGCCGCTCTGCGCCTGCCCGCAGGGGTGCGCCGCGCGGAACCGCGCGAGGTCGAGGTGCAGCGTGAAGCAGGCCACGTCGGTGGCCACCACGGTGCCGTTGCGATCGTGGATCGTGCCGCGCCGGCTCGGCACGTCCCGGAACGCCCACCGGTTCT
>CAZSKV010000294.1:0-2769 GCA_964607495.1 uncultured candidatus Brocadiaceae bacterium | reverse complement strand
CGATCGGCGGGATCATGGAGCACATCGAGGAGGCCGGCATCCACTCCGGCGACTCGTCGTGCTCGCTGCCGCCCTACACGCTGACCGAGGGCCTGATCGAGGAGATCACCGACGCGACCAAGCGCATGGCGATGGAACTCGGGGTCAAGGGCCTGATGAACGTGCAGTTCGCCATGCGCGGCTCGAAGCTCTACGTGCTCGAGGCCAACCCCCGCGCCTCGCGCACCGTGCCCTTCGTCAGCAAGGCGATCGGCCGGCCGCTCGCGAAGCTCGCCGCGCAGGTGATGCTCGGCAAGACCTTGCAGGAACTCGGCTGCACGGAGGCCATCGTGCCCGAGACCTTCAACCTGAAGGCCCCGGTGTTCCCGTTCGCGAAGTTCCACGGTGTCGACACGCTGCTCGGCCCCGAGATGAAGTCGACTGGCGAGGTCATGGGGATCGACTCCTCGTTCGGCGCCGCGTTCGCGAAGGCCCAGATCGGCGCCGGCAACGACCTGCCGCTCACGGGGTCGGTGTTCGTCTCGGTGCGCAACGAGGACAAGCGCTACATCGTGTCGCTCGCGAGCCGCCTGCACGCGCTCGGACTCACGCTGCTCGCGACCTCGGGCACGGCCAAGGCGCTGAAGAACGCCGGCATCCCGGTCGAGCGCGTGTTCAAGATCCACGAGGGCCGGCCGCACGTCGTCGACCTGATCAAGAACCGCCAGGTCAAGCTGATCCTCAACACCCCGTCGGGCCGGCTCGAGCGCAGTGACGACAAGCAGATCCGCAGCACGGCCGTGCAGTTCAAGGTGCCCTGCATCACGACGCTCGCGGCGATGAGCGCGACCGTGCAGGCCCTCGAATGGCTCAAGACCCAGCCGCTCGAGGTGCGGCCCCTGCAGGAGTACCAGGCAGCGCTCGGGCAGCCCGCGCGCGGATGATGGCCAGTGCCGTCCCGCAGGCTATCCTGCCGGGGCTCATGACGACCTCCGCCGCCCCTGTCCCTGTCCCCAACCACGACTCGGCGTTTGCGAAGGCTGTGGCCGGGTTCTGCAAGCGCGGTCACGTGCCGCCGACCAAGGCGACGCGCGCGGCGTTCCCCACCTCCGCGGTCTGGCAGGCCCTCGCGCGCACCGGCACGGCGCTCTGGCTCGACACCGGTGACATCGCCGCGGCCAAGGAGCTGTGGACGCGCGAGTTCACGGCGCTGACGACCAACAACACGCTGCTGAACAAGGAGGTGCAGAAGGGCATCTACGACCAGCTCGTGCCCGAGGCGGCCGCGCTGCTGCGGCAGGCCGACCCCAAGCTGCCTTCCGAGCGGCTCGTGCTGGAGATCGCGTTCGTGCTGAACGCGGTGCACGGCCTCAAGCTGGTCGCGACCTTCGACGCCGACGTCTCGGTCGAGCTGCACACGGACCTCTCGCGCGACGCCGAGGCGAGCTACCAATACGGCAAGCGCTACGCCGCGATCTGCCCCGACCGCTTCATCGTCAAGGTGCCGCTGACGCCCGAGGGGGTCTTCGCCGCCCGCCGGCTCAGCCGCGACGGCATCCGCGTGAACTTCACGCTCGGCTTCTCGGCCCGCCAGAACTACCTGGTCGCGCTCGTCGCGCGGCCGGCCTTCGTCAACGTGTTCATGGGCCGCCTGAACGCCTTCGCGGCCGACAACAAGCTCGGCGACGGCCGCAACGTCGGCGAGAAGGCGACGCTCGCGAGCCAGCGCGTCCTGCGCCGGCTGCAGGAGAACCCCGGCATCCCGGTCGAGCAGATCGGCGCATCGATGCGCAATGGCCGGCAGTGCTTCGACCTGATGGGCCTCGACGTGTTCACGATGCCGACCGCCGCTGCGAAGGAGTACTTGCAGCTCGCCCCGGCCGGCGCCGACGTCAAGGACCGCACGGCCGACGATCCAGCAGTCTCCTGGGCCGCCGGCGTCGACGCGCGGCGGATCGGGCTCGATGCGTTCTGGGCGATCGACGAGGACTTCGAGAAGGCGATGTGCAAGCTCGCCGCCGAGAGCCTCGACACGATGACCGGCCCGCAGCTGCGCGCGTTCCTCGCCGCCCAGGGCGTCGGCGGGCTGTTCCCGACGCTCACGGCCGAGGGCCAGCAGCGCGTGACCAAGGAGGGCAAGATCCCGGTGTTCGCCTCCTGGCAGGACCAGGTCGCGGCGGGCAAGGCGAGCTGGGACGGCATCGCCACCGAAGCCGCGCTCGCGAGCTTCGCGGTCGACCAGAAGGCGCTCGACGACCGGATCCGCAAGTTCCTGTGAACCCGCACCGCAGCCGCTTCGGCAGGGCCGCGCTCGTGCTCCCGCTCGTGGCCGCGTTCGCGCCCGCGCAGAAGGAAGGTGACCCGCGGATCGCCGATGGCATCCGTGGCGTGTTCCAGGGCCGATCCGAGGTCGATGTGCGCCAGGGTGCCGAATTGCTGCTCGCGGTCGGCAGCGCCAAGGCGATCGAGCCGCTGCTCAAGGTCCTGAACGGGCCGCAGCCGCACCATCGCGACATCGTCTGGGAAGTGCTGCCGAAGTTCAGCGACGTCTACGCGCGCAAGCGCGTCGAGCAGGAGCTGAAGTCCAACAGCAAGAACGCCGAGGTGCGCGAATGGTGCGCGGAGCTGCTCGGCAGCTACGGCGACACGGCCTTCGCCGGCACGCTGCAGCGCGCGCTCTCGGATCCGGCAATCGGCGTGCAGCGGGCCGCCGTGCGCTCCCTCGGCCAGCTGCGCTTCTCCGGCGCCACAGCCGAGCTCATCCGCATCTCCGGCCGCACCGACCTGCAC
>CAZSKV010000293.1:0-5751 GCA_964607495.1 uncultured candidatus Brocadiaceae bacterium | reverse complement strand
GGCGGCTTCGATGGCGATCTCGGCGGTCTCCGTGTCGCGAATTTCGCCGATCATGATGATGTCGGGATCCTGGCGCAAGATGGAGCGGAGCGCATTGGCGAAGGTAAGGCCAATCTCCTTTTTCACCGGCACCTGGTTGATGCCGGGGATCTGGAATTCGACAGGATCTTCCACGGTGACGATATTAAAGATCGGATTATTGAGTTCGTTCAACGCGGAGTAGAGCGTCGTGGTCTTGCCGGACCCCGTCGGCCCGGTCACGAAGATGATGCCGTGCGAGTAGTCGATGTAGCGCTCGATGATCTCGCGATCCCGGGACTCGAGGCCGATCTGGTCGAGCGTGTAGACCTTGGTGGTCTTGTCGAGGATGCGGAACACGATCCGCTCGCCGTTCTGCACCGGCACGCTCGAGATGCGCACGTCGACGTCGCCGTCGCCGATCCGGATCGAGGCGCGGCCGTCCTGCGGCAGGCGGCGCTCGGCGATGTCCATCTTGCCCATCACCTTGACGCGCGAAATGATCGCTTCCTGGGCCTTCTTCGGGATCGCCTCGGTGTCGTAGAGCACGCCGTCGATGCGCATGCGCACCTGCAGACGGTCGGCGAAGGGCTGCAGGTGGATGTCCGAGGCGCGCAGCTTGAGCGCCTGGAAGAGCAGCATGTTGACCAGCTTGATGATCGGCGCCTTGTTGGCGACGTCGAGCAAGTCCTCCGACTCCTCGATCGTGGCCGCGAGGCCGATGATGTCCTGCTCCTCGATGTCGACCAGCGCCTCGTCGACGCCGTCGGCCTTGTGGCGGTAGGCGCGGTTGATCAGGTTCGTGATCTCGGAGCGCGGCGCGAGCACGGCCTCCACCTCGCGACCGAGCATCGTCGCCAGGTCGTCCATCGGCTGCACGGTCAGCGGCTGGCAGGTTGCCACCTTGACGATCCGGTCCTTCTGTTCGATCGCGATCAGGTTGTGCGTGCGCGCGAACTGCACCGGGACGTTCTGGATGAACGCCGAGGGCACGGCCGTGCCCTCGAGCGAACGCCGGCTCTCGAGTCCCAGGAACTCACCGAAGAAATCGAGGCACTTGCCCTCGGTGAGCATGCTCTTGCCGACCAGGATCTGGTCGAGCGTCTGCCCGGTCTCCCGCTCCTGGGTCAGGGCGTCCTTGATCTGCTGGTCGGAGAGCCCGGCCTTCTTCAGCAGCGCCTCGCGAATCCGGTCCTGGAGCATGTTCAGCCCTTGGTTGGCCGCGTGGGTCCGCTGGTCGTGCCGGAGCCCGGCAGGGCCGGGCCGGCCGGCTGCGTGCCGGCGGGCAGCTTCTCGCCCTCGCGCGCCGGCCGCGACCGGCTCGGCATCTGGAAGCCTCCGCGGCGGTCGATGTCCTCGATGGTCGCACCGGCGTCGTCGAGACGTTCGGCGGTCTCCTTGCCGCGCCACTTCGGATCGACGACCTGCAACCGGCGGTCCCCGATGTAGGTCGCCGCATCGAGCTTCCTGCGGAAGCTGATCTCCCGCAGGTCCTCGAAGTCGTCCTCGTCGAGGATGTGCGGCGTCAGGAAGAAGTAGAGGTTGGTCTTGCGCTTCTCGCTGGACCAGGCCTTGAACAGGAAACCGAGGATCGGGATGTCCTGGAGCAGCGGGATGCCGGACTCGGTCTCGCTCTCGGCGTCCTCGATCACGCCGCCGAGGACCATCGTGCTGCCGCTGGGCAGCGTGACCTGGGTCTTGACCTCACGCGTCGACTTGACGCCGGGCGTCGCCGAGTTCGGGTCGTACGCGGTCAGGAAGCGGCTCACCGTCAGGTGCACGTTGAGGCGCAGGTAGTTGTTCGAGGAGATCGACGGCGAGATGTTCAGCTCGATGCCGGCGTCCTGGAAGCCGCCGAACCCGCTCTGCGTCGTGGCGTTGCCCTGGTTCGTGGTCTGCGTCGGCCGGTTCTCGGCGGTCTTGACCATCGCTTCCTGGTTGTTGTTCACGACCACACTCGGCAACGACAGGATGTTGGCCGTGTTGTTCTGGCCGAGCGCATTGACCAGCACCGGGATGCCGAAGTCGCCGCCGGAGATGATGCCGCCGGTCAGACCCTGCAGTGGGTTCTCGAAGTCCGGCAGGCGGGTGTCCGGGATGCCGTTGTCGTCGGTGTCCGAGAACGTGGACGCGCCGAACGACGTGAAACCGAATGGCCGCGTGAAGTCGCCGTTCTCCTTGATGTCGATCAACCCGAGCTCGACCCCGAGCCGCTTGAGGTCGCTGGTCGAGAGCTCGACCACCGCGCATTCGACGAGCACCTGCGGCTGCCGGGCGTCGAGCCGGCCCTCGATCAGCTTCTTGAGCGTGGCAAGCTTGGTCGCGGTGCCCGAGAGCAGCAGCGAGTTGCTCTCCTTGTGGGCGATCACCACGGTCTTGCGCACCTTCCGGGCCTGCGCGCCGGCCTGGGCTCCGGCCGCGGCCGCGGTCTCGGCGGCCTGATCCTCGTTGATGAAGGTCTTCAGGGTCTTCTCGAGGTCATCGGCAAGGACGTTCTTCAGCCGCAGCACGGACAGGTCGCCACCGAGCACCTCGACCGGCACGTCGAGCCGGGCGATCAGGTCCTGCGCCTCGATGATCTGCTCCTTGGTGCCCGCGAGCAGGATCGCGTTCAGCGCCTGGTAGGGCATGATCTTCATCTGCGCGGCCTGGCCGGGGATCTCCGCGCCGGTCACGCCCGCTGCCGCCGGCGCGCGCTGCCGGTTGCGGTCGTTCAGGATGTCGTTGATCACGGTCTCGAGTTCTTCGGCGGCCGCATGTTCGAGACGCACGACGCGCACCTCGTGATCCGCCGCCTCGGCCGGGACGTCGACGAGCTTGAGCAGCTGGTAGGCGGCGTAGACCTGCGGGCCGAACCCCTGCAGCAGGAACGCGCGGTTGTTGCCAACCGTGCCGAAGAGCAGCCCGCCCGCCTGCGCGGTCGCCGAGGCGAAGAACGGCCGCAGCGAGTTCTGCGCGTTCTGCGCGTTCACGTGCTCCAACGCGATCGAGGTCAGGATCTGGACGCCGGTCTGGCTCGCGTAGTTCGGGATCTCGTCGGGAGGCACGTACTTGGCCGAGTTCGAGATCTCGGTGCGCTGCGTGCCGTTCATGTTCACGATCTGCACGATCTCGCTGTCCTTCAGGTCGCGCAGCAGGCAGGCGAAGCCCTTGATGTAGAGCATCGTCTGGAAGAACGCGAAGAACGCAGTCTTGCGGATCTTCAACGTGCCGAGGTAGGTCACGGTCGGATCCGGCGCCGAACTCAGCTCCTGCTTGTTGTAGACGAACACCTTTCCGGTGATCGCCTCCGCGGTCTTGATGAAGTCCTGCAGCGAGAGCCCCTCGGCCTCGTTGATCGAGATGTAGATCCACTCCCCCTCGGTCTTGACGTCGACCTTCTTCCCCTGTCCTGGACCCTGCCCCTGCGGGTTCGCCGGCTGTAGCTGGTTCGGCGTGACCTGGGCCGGAATCGACAGACCAAGAGCGCAAAGCGCGGCAACGGCCAGGCCGGCGCGCGAGGATCGGGTTCGCAAGGTCGTGTGGTCTCCCATGCAGCGGAGTCGTTCGGGGAGTCGGCCGGCCGACGCCCCGGACGGAGCGGCGGAATGCGGTCGGACGGCGCGCTCTGACCGAGGAGTCCGACCTTTTATTTCGCGGGTGCAGCCGAGGGAAGCGTTTCGTCGGCAAGGTGTTGGGCACGGCGCCGGGTTTCCCTCGGAGGCCCGGGAGGCCGATACTCTGGCGAGCGATGCGCACCTGGCTGATCTGCCTGTGGATCCTGATGGCTGGCTGCCAGAGCGCCGACACCGGCCCCGATCCGCTCGGCGTCGCACTCGGCAAGCGCTTCGCGAACCTGGAGCGCCATCTGGACCCCGCGAACCTCGAGCGAGAAGCCCGCCGCGTCCAGAACCTGCCGCGCCACCTGGACGGCGACGAGTTGGCCCGCATCCATGCCGCCGCCAGCGGCACGCGCGCCCTGGTCGAGACCGAAGCAGGACAACCTGCCCGCATCCCGGTGACTGCCGAGGCCCAGCTTGCCGAGGAGGAGCGCAGGACCGGCCGGCTCCCCGGCGATCTCCGTGCCGCGGGAGTCGACCCCGACCAGGCTGCCCGCCGCCTGCGCAAGGGTGTCGACGAAGTTCCCAGCGTCCTGGGGCTCGACCGGCAGCCCATGCCCGAGCCGAGCGACCCGCAGCGCGACACCGACCCGCTGCATCCTCCCCGCCGGGCGACCTGGTACGAACGGCTGCTGCATCGGCTCCTGCCCTGAGCTGGCAGGTGGTGGCGCCGCGCTTCGCAGCGCCGGCGCTGCTAACGTAGAGCGCGCATGTTCCTACCGCTCCCGACCTTCCTCGCTGCCGGTTTGGTGGCGTTCGGCACCCTGGCCCAATCCGGCTCGCCACTGCCCGCCGACCGCCGGGTCGGAGCCGAGACGATCACCAAGTCCGATCTCACCGCCTGGTTGACCAGGCTGACATCACCCGAATTCGGCGGGCGTGGTACCGGTCAGGAGGGGTTCCATCTCGCGGCTACTTTCGTCGCCGACCATTTCGCTTCGCTCGGGTTGCTGCCGTTCGGCGACGAGCGCGACGGGCAGCGCGACTACTGGCAGCGCATGCCGTGGAAGCGCACCCAGCCGCAGCTGGACAAGTGCCGGATCGTGTTCGCCGCCGCCGGCAAACCGTTGGCCATCTGGAAGAGCGGCGAAGGAATCGCCGGTCCGGCCACCAATGAGCAGCAGGCGGCAGGGCCGGTCGTCTTGGTGCGCCTGCGCGAAGGCGAGGAATCCAAACTCGATGACGTCGACCTGCAGGGCAAGTTCGTGCTGCTCGACTACCGCGCTGCCGCTGCGGCCCCGGCAGCGACCAGCAGGCCCGCGAGCGGAGCGCGCGGCGGTCGCCGCATGTCGGGCATGGGTTCGATGAGCATGCGCCGCAAGCTCCAGGAATGCGGGGCGACGGCCGTGGTCCTGGTCAGCGACGAGACCTACGAACGGCAGCGGATCCTCACCGGCAGCACCCAATCCGGCGCCGGCAGCAATCCCGCCGCCAGAGCGCGCGGGCGCATGCCGAACCAGCTGAGCACGACCTCGGCCCGCCTCGAGGAGCTGCTGACGGCTGGCGGCATCCAGGTTCCGCCCGACCGGGAGGTTGTCAGCCTCGGTTCCATCACCGCCGACCTGTCGATCGCGGTCGAGTCGTCCGATGCTCCCGCCTACAACGTCGTCGCGGTCCTGCCGGGTGCCGATCCCCAGCGGCAGGAGGAGTACGTGGTCAACGGCTCCCATCTCGACCACCTCGGGCGCAGCGGCGACCGCTACTACCCAGGCGCCGACGACGACGGCTCGGGCACGACCGGCGTGCTCGCAGTCGCGCGGGCATTCGCCAAGAACCCGATGCGCCCCAAGCGCAGCATCCTGTTCGTGACCTTCTGCGGCGAGGAGCTGGGGCTCCTCGGCTCGGCGTTCTTCGTGCAGAACCCGCCGATCCCGCTCGGCAAGATCGTTGCCGAACTGCAGATGGACATGATCGGCCGCGACGAGGAGGGGCGCGACGAGGCCGCGGAGGCCAACTTGAACACCCTGCACCTGGTCGGGACCAAGAAGCTCTCCCTGGACCTGGACGAACTCTGCGAAGCACACAACCAGAAGCACGCCGGGTTCACGTTCGAATGGGACGAAGAGGACGTGTTCTTCCGCTCCGACCACGCGAACTTCGCGAAGATGGGCATACCGATCGCGTTCTTCTTCAC
>CAZSKV010000292.1:0-2147 GCA_964607495.1 uncultured candidatus Brocadiaceae bacterium | reverse complement strand
GGGTCCACGGGGCGCCAACATCAAGGCGATCCAGGCGGCGACCGGCGCGCGCGTGCAGGTCGACGACGACGGCCAGGTGCTCGTCTATGCGGCGGATGCCGGCAAGGCGCAGCGCGCCATGCGGCTCGTGCACGACGCCGCGGGGGTCGTGTCGAAAGGGCGGCTCTACCGCGGCCAGGTGCAGCTCGTGCGCGAGTTCGGCGCGTTCGTGCGCATCAACGCGATGAACGAGGGCCTGGTCCCGCAGGAGGAACTCGGCGAACCGGTGGCTTCTGGCGACGAGATCGTGGTCATGGTCCTCGGCGCCGACGATCGGGGACGCCTCCGCCTCTCGCGCAAGCAGGCCCTGGGCGCCGACGAAGCCGCGATCGTCAACTGACTCCTGCGGGCTCAGCGCCCGAGCGTCTGTGGCACCGCGATCGCGTGGTCGGTCACGACCTGCCGCTGCCGTCTGCCGTCCGGGCCGGCATAGTCGATCCAGCGCGACGTCGTGGTCGAGCCGTCGGCGTGCAGCCAGTACTCGCAGCCTTGGGCATCCGCGATCCTGGCCACGACCGCGGGGACCGGCCCGAAGCGCGGATCGCGGCTCAGCGCGGGGGCATGGGGAACGCCGTTCAGCAGCGGCAGGAACGTCCCGTCGGGACACAGGATGCCGCTCGGAGCGCGGGGGTTCGCGACCTCGATGCGCCCGCCCGGGGCCAGGGATCGCAGGACGGGGACGGACGCAGGTTCCGCCGACGGCAGCGGCGCCGCGGCAGGTGTGGGCTCCGTCCTGGTCGGAGCTCCCGCACGATCCTCGAGCAGCCAGACCGCGGCGAGGCTCGCCGCGAGGACCGCGAGCAGCAACCCCGAACGCCGGTTCACTTCTCGAGCTTGTTGCCCGAATCGGAGCCCGGCTTCTTGTTGCCGGACGTCGACTTGTCGCCGCTGCCGGCCGGCGCATCCGGGCCGGGCAGTGCCGCGCCGTCCTTGGTCTTGGCGGCGTGGTCGGTGCGGATGTTCCGGATCAGGTTGCCCTTGGCGTCCCAGGTGTCGGTCCACCGCGTGGTCGTGGACGAGCCATCGGCGTGCACCCACCACTCGACGCCCTCGGCATCGACCTGCTTGCCAACGACCGGGGGCACGGGACCCAGCCACTCCGCGCGGCTGATCGGCGAGGCGCGGGGCACGCCGTTCAGCAGCGGCAGGTAGCTGCCGTCAGGCAGCCGGATGCCGCTCTTCACCTTGGGCAGGGTCAGCGGCACGAAGGTACCCGGCGGGTACTTGCGCGTCGCCTCGGGAGGCAGCTGGACCTCGTTGCTCGAGCCCGACGCGGCCTGCTGCGGAGCGACCGGGGCGCCCGCGCTGTGGACGGCCGGCTTGGACTCGGGCGCCGGCTGGACCTGTGCCGGCTGGTCGAGCACGCCGCTCAGGAGCAACGCACCGGCGACGACACTCCCCACGAGCAAGACACCGACCACTGGGATCGCTCGATTCATGGCGCTGAAGGCTACCTCAGGAAACGGACTCTGTAGAAACGCGAAGAGTTTCCTAGTGCCGCAGAGGCACCAGGAAACTCCGTTGGGACCAGATCTTGGAGAGACCGGATTCTGGAGACCGGTCAGGGCAGGCTGCCAGCGCAGTCCGGCCCTGCAGGGATCACTTGATCCGGAACCAGGTGGCCTGGGTCGTCTCGCTGATCTGGGTCAGCGAAGCCGGCAGGATCGCGGCTTCGACGCCGATGTGCTGGCCCGAGGCAGCCGCACCCAGCGGCGGGACCGGGAGCTTGGCGCCAGCGGCCTTGCCCTGCGGATCGAGCTGGACGGCGCCGAGGGCGCCGGCGAGCGCGCCGAGGGCCGGGTCAGCGATGTTCAGCTCGAGCACCTGGCCGAGCAGATTGAACGAGGTCGGGAACACCGGGCCCACGTTCAGCAGCAGGATGCCGTAGCCACCGCTGTTGCTCAGGCCCGCGGCCAGGTCGTAGCCGAAGGTGCCGGCAACCGTGCCGATGTCCGAGTTGATCGTGTGGATGTTGTTGCCGTTGAGGACCGGGTAGGCCGCGTTGCGGGCATAGCCCCAATCCGAGAAGCAGGAGATCGAGGCCTGCTCTTCCATGTAGTTGCACGACAGGACCGAGAAGTCGGTCGAGGTCGGCGAGGACACGTTGG
>CAZSKV010000291.1:0-6152 GCA_964607495.1 uncultured candidatus Brocadiaceae bacterium | reverse complement strand
CCGTCGCTCGAGGAAATCCGAGCGGCCCGGGCGAGGATCGCGCCTCATCTGCACTGTACGCCGATCGTGCGCTCGACGACCTTCGAGCGCGAGACGGGCGTGATCACGTTCTTCAAGTGCGAGAACCTGCAGAAGGTCGGGGCCTTCAAGGCAAGGGGCGCGTGCAACGCAGTGCTGGCGTTGGCGGAAGCCGAGGCCGCGCGTGGCGTGATCACCCACAGCTCGGGCAATCATGGCCAGGCACTCGCGTGGGCCGCCAGTCTGCGCCGGATCCCCTGCGTGGTCGTGATGCCCGAGGATGCCCCGCAGGTGAAGATCGCCGCGGTGCGCGGCTATGGCGGCGAGCCGGTGCTCGTGCCCCGGGCCAGCCGTGACGAGGTGTGCCAGCGTCTCGCGCGGGAACGGCGGATGACCTTCGTGCATCCCTTCGAGGACCCGCGCGTGATCGCCGGTCAGGGAACGGTCGCCCTGGAGATGCTCGAACAGGTTCCGGACCTTGACGCGATCGTGGTGCCGATCGGCGGCGGCGGACAGGCTGCGGGCATCGCGATCGTGGTGCGGGAGCTGCGGCCGCAGCTCCGGCTCATCGGCGCCGAGCCTGCCGTTGCCGACGATGCGGCGCGGTCCCTGGCCTCCGGCGTGCGGCAACCGAGCACCGGAGCGGCGAGCCTGGCGGACGGGCTGCTGACCGGGATCGGCGTGACTGCCTTCCAGGTGCTCCAGGAGGTCCACGCCCGGGTCGTGACCGTCAGCGAAGCGCAGCTCGCGACCGCTGCGCGATTCGTGCTCGAACGGATGAAGCTGGTCGTCGAGCCTTCGGGTGCGATCGTCGTCGCCGCGGTGCGCAACCTCGCGGGCGAGTTGGCTGGCAAGCGCGTGGGTGCGGTGCTCTCGGGCGGGAACACGGACTTTCGCTGGCTCGTGCCGTGAGCGAAAGTGACCCGACGACCGAACGGCTCGGGAAACGAGCCATCCGCGGGTCCGCTTGGACCATGGCCGCGTTCGGGATCAACCAGGCCCTGCGCCTGACGAGTGCCTTGCTGCTGTCCCGGCTCCTCGGCAAGGAGACCCTCGGATTGATGGCGTTGGTCAACTCGATCGTGACCGGCGTGCACCTGTTCACCGACTTCGGCATCTACTTCACGGTCGCCAACTCGAAGCGCCAGGACGAACCCTTCCTCAACACGCTCTGGACCGTACAGATCGTGCGCTCGACGACGATGTGGCTCGTGCTCGTGGCCCTCGCCTGGCCCATGAGCCGGATCTACGAACGCAATCCCGAGCTCCTGTACCTGCTGCCCGTGATCGGGCTCGGTCCGTTCCTGAGCGGGTTCCAGTCGATGGCGATCTTCACGCTCAATCGCCAGCTGAATCTCGGACGGCTCACGATCGTCGAGATCGGCATCCAGCTCGCGACGATCGGCACGATGATGGTCTGCTCGTGGTTGTGGCCGACGATCTGGGTGCTGATCGGCACCGCGATCCTCGGTGACCTGTTGAAGTCGTTGCTGAGCCATCTCTGCCTGCCGAGGCGCCCGCATCGCCTTGCGTGGGAGCGCGAGACGCTGCGTGAGTTGACCGGCTTCGGCCGCTGGGTGTTCCTCAGCACGATCTTCACGTTCTGCTCGACGCAGGCGGATCGGATGATCCTCGCCAAGCTGCTGAGCACGGGTTTCCTGGCCGTCTACAACTACGCGATGATGTTCGCCGTGGCAGTGGTCGAGCTGGGGCGGACGATGTCCCAGCGCGTCGTGCTGCCGGCGGTCGCCGAACTGGTCCGCCGGTCCGACCCCGGGCTGCGCTCCAAGTACGCGCGCCTCAGGGCCCGCCTGATCGGCCTCGTCGCCATGGTCCTCGTACCGCTGACCTGGGGTGGCGACATCCTGTTCCGCTGGCTGTTTCCGGCCACGTTCCACGAAGGTGGCTGGATGTTGCGGATGCTCGCCGGGGGGTTCCTGGCCGCGATCGTCAACGCGAGCGCGGAATGCGTCTTCCCGGCGGTAGGGGATTCGTTCCGCATGATGTTGTTCACGGGCGTGCGCGTCGTGAGCGGCATCGCCGGCATGCTGATCGGCTTCGATCTCGCCGGCGAGCGCGGCTTCGTGGCTGCGATCGCCTGCAACGAGCTCGTCGTCTATCCGGTGCTCGCGTTCTTCCTGGCCAGGAAGCAGCTCTGGCAACCCGGAGTCGATCTGCCGTTCCTCGGCTTCATGGCCGGTTCGTTCATTGCGAGCTGCATCGTCCGCCCGCTCTGGTGAGGCGAGCCCGCGTCCCGGACGTCAACGCAGCAGTTCGGCGGCGAAGCGGATCGGCACGCCGAAGTTCGAGCCGCCGAAGTCCTCGAGGATCGCGAAGTTGACGGCAACCACACGGCCATCGGGTCCGAACACCGGTCCGCCCGAGCCGCCGTGGGTCGTGCTCGCGTCGTAGACCATGCGCTTCTCGAGGACGTCGTTGAGGCTGCCCTGCGTCGGCAGGGGACGGATGCCGCCGATCTGCGTGAGATCTGTGAGGATCTGCGACAGGCGTGCGGAGAGGACCTCGATCCGGATCGCCGCCTCCATGATCGTCGTGGCCTCCGCCGGCTCGATCTTGGCCAGCAGCGCATTGATCCCGGTCGGATAACCGAGCACGAGCACGCGTTGCCCGCGCAGCCGCGCGGGGTCGGTCTCGGAGAGTGGCAGGACCGGCACTCCTTTGATCGCGACCTTGAGCGTGGCGACGTCCAGATCGTCCTGGCGCAGGCGGATCGTCGCCGGATCGACGTCGACCGGAGCCTGCTTCGGGAACCAGGCCCGCAACTGCCAGAAGCGCGGTTCCAACCCCAGTGCTCTGTGTCGCTCGACGTCTTCGCGCTCGGTCCACCACGGCTGCGCGACGTGCCGGTTGGTCACCACGTCGCCGGCGGCGCTGACCAGGAACCCGGAGCCCGTGTAGACGTTTTCCATCCGCATGCTGCGGCGCGACAGCGGGAGCTCCTTGCCGTCCTTGATCGCGACGTAGCCCCACGCCCCCTGCAGCAGGCAGACTCCGCCTGCGAGGTTGTCGAGGACGTGCCGCATCGCCTGGTCCTCGCTGATCCAGCGGTCGACGGCTGCTGCCCGCTGCTCGAAGTCGGCGCGCAGGGACTCCTGCTCCTTCTTGGCCTCTGCGCCACGCGAGCGCAGCTCGGTGAGTTCGTCCTCGTAGACCCGGCGCTGCTGCGCCAGCTGGCGCAACAGCTCCTCCGCACGGCTGTGTCCGCCCAGCCAGCCGCCGAACAACGCGGCCAGGAACGCGAGGCCGATCACGGCGAGCGGAAAGCCGATCTTGAGCTGCAGGGTCGCGTGCGTGAACAGGTCGCGCAGGAACGCGCTTGCGAAGCCGCCGGCGCCGCTCTGGGCGCCGACCTGGGTCGCGTCGGTCAGCATCTGCCGGACGGGCTTGCAGAACGAGCCCGCGGGCACGTAGATGCGGAAGCGGATCTTCGGACCGTCGAGACCGAGTTCGAGCAGGTCTTCTGGCTCGAGGATCACCTCCTCGATCTCCTTCTGGTTGACGAACACGCGGCCGTCGAGACGTTGCAGATGGAACATGCACTCGTGCTCGCGAAACTCCAGCTGCGCGTGCCGCTCGGCCACCCCGGGAGTTCCTGGGGGCATACGCACCTCGGCTGCCTCGCTCGTGCCGATCAACAGGTGCTGCTGCGCGTAGGTCCTCGTGTGGCCGCGCAGAGGACCGGAGAGATGCAGGATCTGGGCGCGCACGCGAGGATCGTAGGCGAGCGGTGCCGGTTTCTCATCGCTTCCATGCCGAGAGGTCCGGGTCCGCCGGCGGTGGCGCGTCGGCGCGGTGGTCCCCCTTGCGCAGGTAGTGCTCGAGCCATTCGACCGTGCGCAGGCACCAGTCGTACTGGTACTGCTGCACGCGGTTGCCGTGACCTTCGCCGGGGTACTGCACGAGCCGCACGGGCGTGTTCGTCGTCAGCCGCACCGCGTTGAACAGCATCAGCGGCTGGCTCGGATGGACCCGCGGATCCGCGAGGCCACCGAGCAGGAGCAAGGGTGTCCGGCACTCCTGTGCAAACGTCAGCGGGCTTCGCTCGTGCAGGAGCGCCCGCTGTTCGTGGGGCCACTTCTCCTGGTAGTGCACGTGATAGAACTCCCACGGGATGTCGCTCGTCATCCACTTGGTCGGGATGTCGACGAAGGGCACGCCACTGACCGCAGCCGCGAAGTGCCTCGTGTGGCGCGTGGCGGCCCAGGCTGCGGTGTAGCCCCCGTACGAGGCGCCGACGATCGCGACGCGGGCCTTGTCGACGAGGCCCAGCCCATCGAAGTGGGCGATCGCGTCGAGGTGGTCGTCGAACTCCCTGCCCATGACGTCACCATGGTCGGCCTTCGCGAAACCGACGCCATAGCCGGTGCTCGCGCGGTAGTTCGGGTACCAGGCGCAGATGCCGCGCGCGGCGAGCACCTGGCCTGGATAGCCGTAGGTCGTGTTCCAGCCGTGCTGGTAGTGCGCCTCGGGCCCGCCGTGGACCAGGATCGCGAGGGGGTACCTCGTGCCCGGCTGGGCGTCGAGCGGCCGGATCAACAGGCCTTCGATCTCCAACTCGTCACGCGCGGCGAAGCGCACGATCTCCTGCTTGCCGAGCTGCACATCCGCGAGCCATGGGTTCGAGGTGGTCAAGCGCTGCATCCTCGTGCCGCGCAGGACGAACACCTCTGCTGGATGCTGCGGCGTGGAGGCCGCGAAGAACGCAGCATCGCCGGCGAGCGCGCAGGCGGTGAACGCCTCGTCCATGGCGTAGGCGACGCTCGACTTCGGGGGACCGCCGATGCCGACCGAACAGAACAACGCCCGCGCGCCCAGGCTCTGGACGGCCATCAGCTCGTCCTTGGACCAGGCGATGTCGTGAACCATCAGCTGCAGGCCGTCGGTCAGTGCCTGGACCTTCTTCGTCGCGGTGTCGACCACGTAGAGCATGCCGGCGTGCGGATCGTTCCGGTCGGCGGCGCTGATGTAGGCGATCTGCTTGCAGTCCGGCGACCACCTGAAGTGCCCGAGCTTCCCTGGGTTCTCGACCAGGGGTTCGCGCTTGCCGGCCGCCGGATCGATCAGCCAGAGCCGGGTGAACATGTACTGGTCGTCCACGCGGTTGTGCGGCGCGAGGCCTGCGCACAGGCGCGAGCCGTCGGGCGACCATTCGCAGGCGAACACGGTCACGCCCTCGGTCAGCCGCTTCGGCTCGCTCCCGGGTTCGTGCAGCCACAGGCTCAGGTGGTTGTCCTGCTCGCCGGCCACCCGCTGCTCGAATCCGCGCTTGCGTGCCTCGACACGCGCCGCGGGCGGCGGCTCTTCGCAGACGATCGCCAACGCCTTGCCATCCGGACGCCAGCGGTAACCGAGTACCCCGTGCCTGGTCAGCGTGATCCGCTGCGGCTCACCGCCCTCCGGGGCGATGCCCCAGACCTCTGCGTGCTGGTCGCCATCGGCCTTGTCGAGGAAGGTGATCAGCTGACCATCGGGACGGAAGGAGAGTTCGCGCAGTGCGCGCTGTGGCGCGAAGAGCGTCAGTTCCGGGCCACCCGAGCTCGCGATGGCGTGGAGGTGGACATGGGCTGGGCCCGGTCGCTCGGCGGCTTCGCGCGGCGCGGTGCGCAGGAAGGCGCAGACCTTGCCATCCGGGCTCGGCGCGACTGCGGTCACGACCCTCAGATCGAAGAGCTGCTCCGCACTCAGGCCCTTCTGCTGGGCGGGCAGCCATGCCGTGACGAACAGGACGAGCAGTCGCGTTTGCATGTTCTCCTCTACCTGAAGGCGCAGTCGACGAGATGGTCGTTGACCATCCCTGTCGCCTGCATGAACGCGTACGTGATGGTCGGCCCGACGAACCGAAACCCACGGCGCGCCAGCGCCTTGCTCATCGCCTTCGAAGCGTCGGTCTGTGCCGGCACTTCCTTCAGCGTGCGCCAGCGGTTCTGCACGGGTTGGCTTGCGACAAACGACCACACGAAGTCTTCGAAGCGCTCACCCTCGTCCCGCAACTGCAGGTACGCTCGGGCGTTGCCGATCGTCGCCGAGACCTTGAGGCGATTGCGCACGATCCCGGGATCAGCGAGCAGTCGTGCTTCATCCTTCGCTGTGAACCGCGCGATCGCCTCGGGATC
>CAZSKV010000290.1:0-11669 GCA_964607495.1 uncultured candidatus Brocadiaceae bacterium | reverse complement strand
TTGTGCCGGACATTCCGATCGCTCTGGGGTACTTGCCAGAAGATGTTCATGGCAGGCGGGTTGTGCGGTTCTTCGCCGAACGTGGATGCGACGGCACCGCGCTGCTTCCCAGTCCTGGGACGCTATCGTGAGACGGAAAGTCTTGACTTCGGACCCGGAGGACGCTTGCTGGCCGGCCCCTGCTGGCTATCCTCCTCGCCCCTTGATCCAGGATCCACCGCGAGCATGGCCAGTTGCCGAGGAGCTGCACGGGATCGGCGTGCAGGACTTCCTCGAGGACCGCTGGCCCGGTGCGGATCGCGTCTATCTGCGCGGGATGATCCAGGCCGGGCAGGTGCTCGTGAACCGGCAGGTGGCGCGGGGTGGGGAGCGGCTGCGCGCGGGGGATCTGGTCGAAGTCCATGGTGCGCCAGAGGATGCGGAGATTCCTCAGCGCCGGAACCGAACCCCTGCCGGGCTGGAGGTGCTCTATGAGGACGCCGCGCTCCTGATCGTCGCCAAGCCGGCGGGCATCCCGACGGTTCCTGACCGCAGTGGCAAGGAGCGCGGTGTGCATGGCCAGCTGGCGGACCTGCGCCCCGGCGACGATCTGCGGATCGTGCACCGTCTGGACCGTGACACCTCCGGTTGCCTCCTGTTGGCGAAGGGACTCGAGAGCGCCCGCGCGCTCGACCTGGCGTTCCGCGAGGGCCGGGTGCGCAAGCGCTACCTGGCGCTGGTCGAAGGCCGCCTGCCGAGCCTCGAGATGGTGCTCGAGCGGGCCCTGGGCCCGGATCCGCGCCGGCCCGGCAAGGTCCGCGTCGTCCCCGCGGAGAGCAAGGGCGCGCGGTCGGCCCGGACCAGGGTCACGGTCGTCGAACGCTTCACGCGCTTCACGCTCGTGCATGCGCACCCCGAGACCGGCCGCAGCCACCAGATCCGCGTGCACCTCGCCGCCGCCCATCATCCGGTCGTCGCCGACCGCGACTACGGGCCGCGCGAGCCGCTGCTGCTCTCGCAGCTCAAGGCCGGATTCAAGTTGCGCCCGGGCCTGCGCGAGAAGCCGCTCCTGCCGCGCATGTTCCTGCACGCGCAGCGCCTCGAGCTCACGAGTCCGGCCACCGGCGCCGCAGTCATCGCCGAGTGCCCGTTGCCGGCCGACCTCGAACTCGGCCTCGCCAAGATGCGCCGCTTCTGCGCCGACGAGGCCCAGCGATGAGGCTCAAGGTCCTGCCCGAGGATTTCCGCGTCAAGGAAGTCCTGACCTTCAAGTCCTCGCCGAGCGGTCCGTACTTCGTGCACCGGTTGCGCAAGGAGAAGCTCGACACGCTCGAAGCGATCGGCATCGTCGCCAAGGAGGGCGGGATCACGCGCGAGGACATCGCGTTCGCCGGGCTCAAGGACCGCCAAGCCGAGACCGAACAGTGGATCAGCATCCGCGGCAAGCGCCTGGACATCGACCGGCGTGACCTGCAGCTGCAATTCGTCTCGCGGTCCGAGGAGCCGGTCACGAGCAAGCTCTCGGCCGGGAACGCGTTCCAGATCGTGGTCCGCGACCTGACGCTGATCGACCTCGCGCGGATCCGCCGCAACACGCCGTCGCTGCTCAAGGCGGGCTTCCCGAACTACTTCGACGACCAGCGCTTCGGCTGCCTGAAGCACGGCCAGGGCTTCGCGATGAAATCGGTGCTGGCCGGCGATTTCGAACAGGCGCTGCACCAGATCGTCGCGCGGCCGTCGCGCGTCGCGATCAGCGGCGACGTCAAGCTCAAGAAGCTGCTCGCGCGGCACTGGCGGGACTGGGAGGCCTGCGCCCGGATCGCCCGTGGACCGCTCTACCAGAAGGTGTTCAAGCACCTGCTCGACCAGCCGGACGACTTCCGCGGCGCACTCGCGCTGTTGCCGACGCGGATGAAGCTGATCCACGCGTTCGCCTACCAGTCGTTCCTGTGGAACCGGGCGGTCGCGAAGTACGTGCGCCGCAACACGCTGCCGCGGGAACGGGTCGAGCTCGAGACCGCGCTCGGCGGGCTCGTCGCCTGGCGCTACCTGAAGGAGGACCAGCTGGTCCGCGTGCGCGCGTCCGAGACCCCGCTCTACGGCCCCGAAGGCACCGGCGGAGCGCCGCCGTTCGCGGCCGTGATGCGCGAGGTGCTCGAGGAATCGCAGCTCACGCCGCGCGATTTCCTCGAGAACAAGATCCCCGGGATGGTGCTGAAGGAAGAGCAGCGGCCCCTGCTGGTGGAACCGCGTGAGTTCTCGATCTCCGAGGCCGAGCCGGACGAGACCAGTCCGGGCCGGTCCAAGGTCAGGATCGCATTCGAGTTGCCGCGCGGCGCCTACGCGACCATGCTGATCAAGCGCCTCTTTGCCGACCCGCCGCAACCGCGCACCGACCGCATGCGCGAACCCGAGCGGCCACGCCGGCCCAGACACGGCAGGAAGAGACCATGGCAGAAAAGACCCTCGGAGTGATCGGCGGATCGGGCCTCTACGAGATCGAAGGTCTCGAGGGCCGTGAGGAAGTGCGGCTCGAGACGCCGTTCGGCCAGCCATCGGATGCCCTGGTCACCGGCCGCCTGCACGGCGTGCGGGTCGCGTTCCTGCCGCGCCACGGCCGCGGTCATCGCCTGGCGCCGCACGAGCTGCCGTTCCGCGCCAACATCCACGCGCTCAAGCAGCTCGGCATGGAGTGCGTGGTCGGCATCTCGGCGGTCGGCTCGATGAAGGAGCAGATCCGGCCCGGCGACCTCGTGCTGATCGACCAGTTCATCGACCGCACGCGTGGCCGCACCGAGGAGTCGACGTTCTTCGGCGGCGGCTGCGTGGCGCATGTCCATTTCGCCGATCCGGTGTGGGAGCCGCTGCGCCGTCTGGCCGTGCAGGCGGCGCGGGAGACCGGCGTCACCGTGCACGATGGCGGCACCTACGTCTGCATGGAGGGTCCGGCCTTCTCGACGCGCGCCGAATCGCGGCTGTACCGCTCGTTCGGCGTCGACGTGATCGGCATGACGAACCTGCAGGAAGCCAAGCTCGCGCGCGAAGCCGAGATCGCCTACACGACGATCGCGCTGGCCACCGACTACGACTGCTGGCACGAGACCGAGGAGGACGTCTCGGTCGCGGCGGTCGTCGCCGTCCTGCAGCAGAACGTCGCGCGTGCCCGGCAGACGGTTGCGAACCTGTGCCGGTGCCTGGCCGCAGCGCCCCGGATCTCGGCCGAGGGCTGCATGCAGCACGCGATCCTGACCCACAAGGCAGCGATCTCCGCCGATGCCAGGCGCCGCCTGGCGTTGCTGATCGGCAAGTACCTGTAGGCTTCCCGGGGTCATGACCGACCCCCTCTCCCGTCGTACCTTCCTGCAGGCCGGCGCGTGCGCCGCCAGCCTCCCCGCCATGCGATCCACGCCGCAGCGAGCCGCGGCGCACCCGGTCGCGATCTCGAGTGCCAACGGCCTCGGCGCGGTCGAGATCGCGGTCAAGAAGATGCAGGCCGGCAGCCGCCCGGTCGACGCCGCCGTGCTCGGGATCGAGCCCGTCGAGAACGATCCGAACGACGACTCGGTCGGCTACGGCGGTCTGCCGAACGAGGACGGCATCGTCGAGCTCGACGCCTGCGTGATGGACGGACCGACCGGGCTCGGCGGCGCGGTGGCGTCGCTGCGCAACATCAAGAACCCGGTGCAGGTGGCGCTGCAGGTGATGCGCCGCACCGACCACGTGCTGCTCGTGGCCGAGGGCGCGCTGCGCTTCGCGCGCGCCCATGGCTTCCGGGAGGAGAACCTGCTGACCGAGCGCTCGCGGCTCAAGTGGCTCGAGTGGAAGGAAAGCCATTCGGCCAGCGACGACTGGCTCTCGCCCGGCGAGAACGAGCTCGCGGGCAAGGGCAAGAAGAAGCCGCTGCCACGCCAGACCGGGACAATCCACGTCGGTTGCGTCGACGCCAACGGCGACGTCGGCGGCGCGACCAGCACTTCGGGCCTCGCGTTCAAGGTGCCCGGCCGGGTCGGCGACTCACCGCTGCTCGGGTGCGGCAACTACGTCGACAACGAGGTCGGTGTCGCCGGTTCGACCGGGCGCGGCGAGGCGGTGATCCTGTCGAATGGCGCGGCCTTCATCGTGCACATGATGCGCCAGGGCCTTGCTCCGACCGACGCCTGCCTCGCAGCCTGCAAGCGGATCGCGGCGATGACCAGGGTGGCGCGGCTGCTCAACGCCGAGGGCAGACCGGACTTCCAGGTCAACTTCTACGCGATCAGCAAGCCCGGAGTGCTGGGGGCGGCCTCGATCTACCCGGCGCGCTATGCGCGCTGCGACCAGGACGGACCGAAGCTCGCGGACGCGGCCTACCTGTTCGAGAAGCGCTGAGCCCACGCGCGCGGCTCAACGCCGCGCGAGCCGCAGGTTCGCCTCTTCGATCAGGTCGAGCCGGCGCAGCAACGCCATCCACTCGGCGAAGAGTCCGGGCGCGAGCCGGCCTGTGTGCTGCCGGAACTCGCGCCGGATGTGCACGCGGTTGCCCTCGAACCGGAACGTCTGCTCGTACTCGAGCAGCGGGTGCGTGATGTTGGTGTCCTCGGGCAGCTCGACCAGCCGGTAGCCCTCGCCGAGATCGAGCGTGATCTCCCAGACCTGGGCGTTGTCTTGGCGCAGCACGTACGGCAGCGTGCGCTGGCCGCGGTCGCCGAGGTTGCCCACGTGCTTGCCACGCGCGAGCGGCAGCGGCAGCAGCCAGCTCTCGCCGGCCTGCTTGAGCGCTCCGGTCTTGGTGAAGGTCCCCTTGGCCTGCAACGGCTTGCCGGCCTGATCGAGACCCACGAGAGCGATCGTCTGCAACCGCCAGCCGGCGAAGATCTCGCCCGCGAGTTGGCGGGCGACCACCTGCTGCACGTTCTCCTCGAGGTTCCGGATCTGTTCCTTGGCGCCCAAGCCGTCGACGCCGCGGACGGTGACCTCGACCTCGAGCCGGCACTGTCCGTCCTTGGCGAGTGTCACGTGGCCGCCGATCGCGAGGCCCTGCTCGCGCAGCGGATCGCCGCCGGGCAGGGGCACGCGGGTCCGGCCTTCGGGCCGCAGCAGCAGGGCCGAGGCCCCGAGCCGCTGCGCCGGGACGACGCCGAGCGGGACGTGGCGGGGCAGGTCGGCGAAGAGCCAGAGCGGCTCAGCCCCCGCCGGCTCGATCCGGTACGCGTGCAAGCGGTGCGGATCGTCGCCGAGGAAGAACCCGGGCGGCTCGCGCAGCGCCTCGCGCTCGGCGCAGCACAGGGCGAGCGTGCCAGGGATCCCGGCCGCGCGCAGCAGCGCGACCTCGAGGTAGAAGCGCGGTCCCTTGCGGGTCAGCAGGATCGCGGTCGGGTCGCCGGACCCCCGGCTCTCGGGGACCGTGTCGTGGACGAAGCGGTGGATCGCC
Organism: uncultured candidatus Brocadiaceae bacterium; assembly: GCA_964607495.1. GTDB lineage: Bacteria > Planctomycetota > UBA1135 > UBA1135 > UBA2386 > CAZSKV01. The sequence goes on along the minus strand of CAZSKV010000290.1, from coordinate 6,280 downwards.
TGGGCCTTCTCGAGGTCGGAGCCGAGGTTCGCGCAGAGTTCGCGCGCCTGGCGCTCGATCGCCGAGGTCTGCAGCAGGCGGCCGGCCAGCGCGAGCCCGGCTTCGCGCAGCGCCGGTTCGGGCGCCGCATCCTGGCCGAGCGCGACGACGGGGAGCGCCTCCTCCTGGGGTGGCGCGAGCTTCTCTTGCGGAAGGCGTGGGACGTTGCGCGCCCGGAACACGTGCGCTTCCAGCCCACCGTCGAGCGGCCGCTTGTCGCGCTCCCCCTCGAAGTTGCGCAGGCGGAACTCCATCGGCGTCCCGGCCGGCAGGATCACGATCAGCTCGGAGAGCAGGTAGGGCTCGTCCTCGCTCCGGAAGTAGAACGTCGTGCCGCGCCAGGGCCCGGGCAGCGGACTCGGACGCAGGTTCTGGTACTCCTCCTCGGTGAACGCGCCCGGCTCGAGCCGCGGCATGTTGAATGCGTCCTCGACCCGGTTCGGCACGTAGGACTTGCCGTCGACGCCGAGCGTGCGCAGCCGCAGGACCTCGTGCGCGCTGCTCGGTCGTTCCGCGACCTGGGAACTCTCGCCGCCGCGGACGTCGTTGATCCGCTTGACCTGGTGGACCTCCTCGAGCTGCGAGCCGTCCTCGTAGACGCGGACCAGCATCTGATCGAGCAGCAGCGAGGTCGAAGCCGTGGCCTCGCGCTCGCTCGGACGGAAGCCCTCGAGCACCGACTCCGCCGGACGACGGAAGGCCGCGAACTCCGCGTCGACCGGCCGGCCCTCGAGCCGCTCGAGCAGCCGCCTTGCCGGCAGTTTCGCTGGATCCCGCGCGAGGCAGGCGCGCAGCGCCGGGACGGCCGCCTCCGGCTGGCCGTGCCGCAGCAACGCCTCGCCACAGGTCAGCAGGGCGTCCGCGGACACGCCGGTGGACTTGGCGAGTTGTTGCCAGGCCTTGGCCGCAGCATCGCGCTGCTCGAGGCGCTCGAGCAGCCGGGCGTGTTCGAGTTGCACGGCCAGGGGATCGACCACGTGCGCATCCAGGCGGCGACGCAGCGCGAGCGCGGCCGCAGGCTGCTGCACACTCTCGGCGAGGCGCAGGCAGAGCCGCAGCAGCGCCGGATCGCCAGGGCGCAGCGCGAGTGCCTTGCCGGCGAGCTCCTGGGCGCCTTGCAGGTCACCGCCTGCCTGACGCTGTTGCGCCTCTTCCTGCAGCGGCCGGATGTCCGTGGGCAGCGCGCGCGCCCAACGCGCGAGGTGGACGCGGGCCTCGGCCTCGAAGCGCAGGCCGCGGTAGAGTCCGAACAGGCGATCGTGCATGCGCTCCCCGGCCTGGCCGGCCCCGAGCTTGCGTTCGAGCAGGCGGATCGCCTCCTCACGCTTGTCCTCGTCCTCGAGCAACGCGATCCGGACTTCGAGAGCGGCCAGCGTCGGGCTCGTGTCCAGGTCGCGCTCGACGAGCTGCCGCACGCGCCCGCGGCGCAGTTCCTGGGGCAGGAGCGCCAGCTCGGGCAGGATCGCCGCAAGGGCTAGCCTGAGCCGCAGCTCGGCCGGTGGCGCCGCGAGCAGGGCGTCGGCCGCCGCGAACGCGAGCGGATCGTTGGCGAGCAGGTGGGCGCCGAGGGCGAGCGCGGTCTGCAGCACTGGCTGGTCGGCCGCGTCTGCCGCGCCGAGCGCTGCCTGCAGCGCGGCGAGTCCGGTCGCGAAGCGGCCGGGGCGCGGCAGGTCGGGGACGGCTGGCGCCCAGGGTTCGAGCGCTTGCGCCGCCGGGACCTCGCGCAGACCCGCGAGCGGCCGGCCCTCGGCATCGATGTAGCGCAGGCCGATCGCGCTGCGGTCGTTGAGCGTCGTCTTCAGCAGGACGTGGTTGTGGCCCGGACGCAGCACGACCGGGATCTGCACGAGGCTGGTGTCGCGGGTCAGATGCCACTCGCGTGCGTAGGCGCGCTCGCCATTGACGAACGCCTCGAATGAGCTCCGGCACATGATCTCGAGCCACCCGAGCGTGGCCTCGGTCGCGACGACGCGGTGCAGGCCGTAGAAGCAGCCGGTGCGTTCGCGGGCCGGACCCGCGAGCTCGACCTCGAACGCCTCCGGTCTGCGGGTCACGACGCGGGGTGCGACCTTCGCGAAGCGCCCAGGCAGCTCACGGCCCAGTGGCGGGAACTCGAGCTCGGGCGTGAACGGTCTGCCGCTGTAGTAGTTGCCACCGTCGCCGAACGGACCGATGGCCAGCCACTCGTTCGCCCAGCCGGCGGCATGGCTGAGCTGCGCCACCTCGTCGTGGCGGCCCAGCACGGTCAGGAGCTTGATCGCAGCATGGGTCGCGGCGAGCGCGACGTGGCCGTGCGCATCCGGTTCGCGCAGAGGCGCCAGGGCCGCGAGCACGGCCTGTGGGTCTTCGAGCCGCTCGTGCGGGAACTTCGCGGCGTCGATCGGCAGGAACGCACATGCGTGTTGCCGGTGCGCATGCGCGGCCGCGAGCAGGGCCAGGACCTGGCGCTGCATCGCGTCCTCGGCCGGCACGAAACCGTCCACCAGGGCTTCGGCGATCGCGCGCGCAGCGGCATGGGCCCGCTGCTGCGCCGGCAGGGCGGCGGCGACGAACAGGAACCAGGGCGCGAAACGGTGCATCAGCCCTTGCCTCCCTTCTTGCGCACGACGACGACCTGGCGCAGGGCCTGGTCGAGTTGGTGCTGGAACTCACGGAACTCCGGATACTCGGCAGGCTCGATCCGCTGCTGCGTGACGCTGCGCTCGTGCTCGACGCGCAGCTCGTCCCCCTCGAACGCGAAGCGCAGCGAGAACGCGCCGAACCGGCCTTGCCGCTGCACCGGCTCGGGCAACGTGAGCGGCGCGAAACCCGCGGGCAGGCGGTAGCGCAACACGACGCGGTCGGAGTGCGGCACCGGCAGCAGCAGTGGGAACGCGCGTTGTTCGGCGTGCACGCGTGCGAGCAGCGGCGCCGTGCCGAGCGCGGCCTTGAGCACGAGACCATCGGCGTCGCGCGCGGCGAACTCCTTGACCGCAATGCTCGCGTCGAGCTCGACCGGCATGCCGAGGTCGGCGAGGTCGCTGGTCGCCAGCTTCTTGACCTCGAGCTTGCCGAGCTCGTCCTGCAGCTCGCGCTCGAGGTTCTCCTTGCGCTTGTCGATCTCGTTGCCATAGCGCTCGCGCACCTCGACCGCGCGGCCGAGCGCGGGTCGCCAGCGGTAGCCGACCTCGGCGTCACCGGTCGGCGTGAGCGCGAGCGTGATCTCCCGCGCGTCCAGGTTCGCGGCCGCGTCGGGCCAGGGAACGCGGCGCAGGTCACCGCTGCCCTTGCGCACGACGAGCACCTGCGCGCCGCGATCCATGTCGGGCAACGTGTCCAACGGGTGCCAGGTGGCCGTGCCGTCGAGGAACATCTCGGGGCGGCCGTCCGCTGCCGGCAGGTAGGTGATGCAGTGGTTGAAGTGGTTCACGAGGGCGAGCTCGAGGTCGTCGGTCGAGCGCTCGGGGTCGGCGAAGATCAGCACCGGGTACGCCTCGACGCCGACCTGGCCGAGCATCGCGCAGAGCAGCAGGGCCTTGTCCTTGCAGTCGCCATGGCGGCGTTCGAAGATCGCCGGCGTCGAATACGGCTTGTAGCCGTGCACGCCGAACTCCCAGGCCTGGTAGTTGATCTCGGTCGTCACGAAGCCGTAGATCGCGGCGATCTTCGCGAGCGGCGTCGCCTTGCCGGCCGTGACCTCGGCGACCTTCTGCCGGATCGCCGGCGACACCTCGAGCTGCTTCTCGATCAGGTTCCACCACCAGTTCGCGAAGTGGTTCCAGTCGCGGTAGGTCGTCACGCGCACGGCCGGCTCGCGCTCGGCGGCGTCGGGCATGTGCTCCTCGATCCTGCCGCGCGACAGGTTGGCCATCCGCCAGCGCCGGACCTCGTTGCCCTGGGCGTCCTTGGCGAGGACCGGATCGGGTACGCCGTTCTTCTGCTGGATGCGGTACTCGCGGCCCGGTTCGAGGACCAGCGTGAGCTCGGCCTGCAGGCTCGGGGCGTGGTCGGCGGTGCTGAAGCGATGCTCGAGGCCGAAGTAGTCGCCGAAGAACCCGGGGGCAAGGTCGTCGATGCGCGCGCGGATCTCGACAGCGTCGCCGGGCTGCAGGGGCGGGAAGTCGACCGTGTCGCCGCGCAGGCGCGGCCGCTCGACCGAGCCGTCCTTCTTGTGCACGCGCGCGTCGAGCAGACGCGCGCGTTGCTCGCCGCCGTAGTGGGGGACGCGGTAGCGATCGAAGCGGCGGGCGCCGGCCTCGGTCAGCATGCGCACGAGCAGATGCCGATAGTCGCTGGTCGTGCCGTTGCGGTAGGCGCGGACGACCCGTTGATCGAGCAGGTAGTAGTACGGATCGTTCGCGGTCGCAGCGTCCTCCGGTGCCCCGGGATCCTTGGCCAGGATCTCGCCGCCATGCAGCTCGAACTCGTGGTGGAACGGCTTGGTCTCGGCTTCGAGGAACTCGAGGTGTCGGCGCTGCTCCTTGAGGTTCGGGTTCAGGAGCAAGGCCAGGCGCAGCGACTCGAGCGTGGCTTCGCGCTGGCCGAGCAGGCCTTGGAGACCGGCCAGCTGCACGAGCGACGCATCGTCCTCGGGGCAGATCGCGAGCCAGGCGCGCACCACCTCGAGCGCTTCCTGGTAGCGGCCGGCGAGCTCGAGGCTCAGGGCGAGCTGGCGGCGCAGGGACTTCGCGAACGGCCAGGTGCTGATCGCCTGCCGCTGCAGGGTCAGGGCCTCCTCGAGCTTGCCGCGTTGGCGCAGGATGGCGGCGAGTGCGTCCGTGGCTTCCGGGCTGGCCCGCGCCGCCAGCGCCAGGCGCCAGCACCGTTCCGCCTGCACCAGGTTCCCTTGCTGCTCATGGAAGCGGGCGGCTACGAGGCACGTCTCCACGGTCGGTGGCTGGCTGTCCGCAGCGGCGAGCAGCTGTGTGAACTCGGCGGCGGCGAGGGCCGGCAGCTGCTGTTGCCCCAGCGCCCGGGCCAGCATCGTGCGCGCGGCCGCGAACCCGGGATTCACGGCAAGCGCCCGCCGCGACAGCTCCTCGGCCCGCCGCGCCGCGCCGATGCTCTCGAGATCCATCTCGGCCAGGGCGCGCAACGCCTCCGCGTGCTGCGGATGCGCCGCCACGATCGCCTCATAGTCGTGGCGCCGCGGATTGTCCTCGCGCTCGGCAGCGTGCAGTGCCGGCCGGACACGGGTGTAGGCGAGCAGGTACCGTGCGGTCGGGTCGGCAGGCTGCGCGGCCACAGCCTGCTTCGCGAGTTCGTGGTCGCGCCGGTCGTTGGGATCGTCCGGATGCCGCATCGCGAGCAGGAAGGCCCGTCGCAATGCGTCAGCCGGGTCCTGGCCGGTCGCGAAGCAGCCGAGGGCCCCGAGGTCTGCCGGCTGGGACGGCGCAGGCAGCGGCTTGGTCTTGGCCGCCGCGGTGAATGCGTCCTCGCTGCTGTCACTCGACACGCCGCGCAGGCGCGCCCCGGCGAGCGTGGTCAGGCGGGCCGCGAACTCCATCCCTCCGTCCTGGGTGCCGAACTTCAGCAGCAGCAGGTTCGCCCCGGCAGCCAGACGCAGTGGTACGACGTCCTGGTCGTAGGCGAACGTACGACGGCTGGGGTTGGTGAACACGCTGCGCCCATTGCAGAACACCGTGCAGCTGCCGTCGTTGCCGAGCCGCAAGGCCACGTCCTGCTCGGTCTCGCTGTGCAGGACCGTGGCCACGTAGCACAGCACCTGCTTCTGCGGCTGCACGATCGCCGCCAGATCGAACACGCCGGCCGGCAGCGGCTGCACGGGTGCGATCCGCCACGCCACGGGCCGCTTCTTGCCGTCGTAGGTCGCGCGCAGGTCGACGCCCTGCTCCGGACCGAATCCGCGCTTCATGCCGTCGCCGCGCTCGTTGTCGAACGGGCCGATGCAGCGCCAGGCGTGCAGGAACCCCAGCTCCACGACGGCTTCCGCCACGGCGGCGTCGGCGTGCGCTGCGCGATCGAGTTCGAGCAGATGCAGGCGCAGGTCGGCGGCGTGGGCCGGGCTCGCCTTGGCGGCCGCGGATCCGAGCTCGGTCCGCAATGCGGCCCGGACCGTCTCGAGGCCGCCCGCCCGCAGTGCGAGCTGCATGGCCATGCCGGCATGGAAGGTCCGTTCGGCGATGCCACGGGCGTCGCTGCCCCCGCCGGCCAGCAGCGCGAGGAAGGCGTCACGGGCTTCGGCATCGCGGCCAGCCGCCTTGAAGGCGAAGGCGGCTGCTTCGGCGGGCGTGAGGCCGGC